>SVEA01000072.1 GCA_015057615.1 Lachnospiraceae bacterium
AACATGCAGAAAAACTGGATTTACCACCCAAAGAAGTATGATGGAACGGGCCAAAGCTAAGACAGATTATCAATCTGAAAATGTTCTTTCTCTTTTAGCCGAAACAATTATGCTGCTGGATGAAACAGCCCGGGCTAATGCAATTAAAGGTGTGGCTGGGATGCGATACCAATTCATTAGAGGACAAAGCAATCATTGCACAAGAAATAGAAGAATATCAGTCGATGATAGATAATATATGTAAGCAGACAGAGTACAATACAATGCATATATTTGAGAATCATCAAGATACATATTATAGTATTGAAGGTAGTAAACAGTGGGATCCTGCACAGATACAGGTGATAGAAGAACCGGATAATGATTTGATTATTTATTTGCCTGATGAATATGTGCCATCAACCTATCAAATTCATGTACCAAGTGGAGTATACACAACGCAGGAGCTAGTGGATGAAATTGATACTGCGTTTGAGAATATGGTTCCTAAGAATCCCGGATTTATATTCGAGTATACGGAAGACGGATACTGTAACCTTAATTTTGAAGGCGGAACAGATGTGAAAAGTGTTGAGGGCTATTTATCTGGTCTGATCTATGGAAGAAATGATGGCAGTGGATATGGAAGGCTGGTTGGAACCACACAGTTTGAGGCAGGATGGCCATTAAGTATCGAAAGCGGTAAAAATGATACTATTATTTTTTATACAGAAGCTGCCGATGGGACGGATAGTAGAAAAATTTCGTTAACAATTCCATCTGGCTCCTATACGAGAGAAGAACTGATTAATAGAATTAATAATACACTATCAGAACAGGATTTAGAGGGAATAGTCGCCAAAGAATATGGAGAGAAAGCGATTCAACTCTCGGCAGGATCGAATGTTGTAACCGGACTAAAAGGCAATATGTTCGCTATTGATGAAGGTAAGGCATATACTTCGATATTTTATGATAATGTAAAAAGTGGTAATTCAACCATGACACCGGCCTCCATCCGTGGAAAGGCTTATTATTCGGAGTCTTCCGGTACTAGTAAAATCGTGATCGGTAGTGATAATAATAAGCTACGCTTCTCGGTAAACAACTTAGATTATCAGCAAATAACAATCGATGACGGTGAATATACGATAAAAGAACTTACCGATCAGTTAAATGAGAAACTAGATGGTACAGGTTTAATTGCTTCTGCCGAAACCGTTAACGCCAAAATTCCAGGGACAACCGGCTATGCGGCCTATAATTATTTAAAATTAACGTCTACATTGGAGGGTAGTGCTAGTACACTTTCATTTGATACAGGTAGTGATCTATTTCGTAATACCTATGAAGCACTTTTTTGTGATACAACGGTATCTTCGGTAGATTCACCTGATCTCTATTCTGGAGTCACAGTAGATCCAAGTTTAACAGGTGCAAAATCCTTATCCGGAGAGATAAATCTTACAAAAGGTGCTACATCTTTGAATTTAACTGTAAATGGAGATAAGTATTCCTTAAACCTGAGTAAGACTTCCTATTCCTCTTTCGATGATTTAATACTCGAAATCAATTCTCAAATTAGTAATGCTGGGATAGGAATAAAGGATAAGATTCAAGCACAAACTTATGGAAATCAAATTCAATTTGTTGCAATCGATGATAGTATAGATAGCATTCAATTTAATCCAATCAATAAGGGGAGTGCTTATCAAGAATTATTTCAAGATTCAGAGGAGGAGATAGAGTATTTCAATAAAGCCAATTATGGGGCTGAGGAATGGGCAGAAGGTAGTACAAAGCCTACAGAATTGAAACCAGCGTCGGTTAATTTAGGGCATACGTTAAGCAGTAGTATAGCAATTAATGATAGCAATAATGAATTCAACATTATAGTAAATGGTGAGATGAAATCCATACGGCTCACCAATGGGACTTATTCCCGTTCGCAGTTGGTTGGGGAGATAAATAAGCAATTTTCCAAGAATAATATTAAGGTAACAGCTTCCCTAGAGAGCAATGGATCTCTAACGTTTACAACCCTAAAAAAGGGAAGCAGTGCGAATCTTAATATAAGCAGTAATTCTGGTGGCTCAGCTATGAAGGTTTTTGTTGGTACCTATATACATACTACCAATGCTGCCTCAACGAACAGAAAAATAACAACTTCCTATATACAGGGAAAGAGCGTGACATTTCCACTAACGTTAAATTCTACAAACAAGAATCTTGATTTTATTTATGAGGTAGATGGAGAATCAAAAGATCTAAATATTGATCTGCCGGAAGGAGAATATAGTGCGGCTAGTCTAAAAACGGTTTTACAATCTGCGATTGATTCTCAGATTGGTGATAACCAATTATTCGTCAAGGTAGATGAAAAGGGTGTTCGAATTGAGGCAGTTAATGCAGGTGACAAATACAGCTTGACTGGATTTACCGGTGGCTTTTATCAATATGTATTAAGCAAAAGGGAAGAAGTTTCAAGTACAGATACTCCGAGATTACAACAAGGAACGCATTCATTTCATGATGCTTATGTAGTAGGCAGACAAGATTTAAGGAACCAGGAAACAGAAATCGTGAAGGATAGAAATGATAAATTCATCATGGACTTTACCTATGTTGATCCAAGTGATGCATCCAATACATTTGAATTAGAATTAAGCGTTATCATAGAGCCAGGAGTATATCAGGGAGATGCGTTGGCGCAATACTTGGAAGAGAAGTTGAATGCAGAATTAATCAGTCATGGCATTGATAATGTAAGGATAGAATCAGCAATTGGAGGAATAAATACTGGTGTAGTTGGAGCAGTGGACGATAATGCCATTCATTTTACATTAAAAGAGGTAGAGGGTAAGGAAGCAAATAAAGGTAAGTATACATTAGATGGAATACGAGGAAATTCAGCTTATTCGATTTTTTATAAATCCATAGGCACTCCGGAAGCAGCCTATATCCAGGGCTCCAAGAACATAGAAGAAGGAATTGTATTTACAGAAGACGCTAATACATTTAAATTTACGACGGAAGGAACGAATTATAGCTATAGCTTCCCTGCTGGTGAATATACAGCAGAAGAATTAATTGATATGTTTAATCAAAAGTTTGCAGATGGAGATGACAATGACAATATTGTAAAACTTCATGCAACCTTAGTAGGCGGTAACATCAAGATACAACATGATATATTTGGAGAACGTGGTATTGAGAATATTGATGGAACTGCCAAAGAAATTATCTTTTATAATGAAGTAGGAAGAGAAGACTTAGAGGATCTATCCTTACAAGTATCGGGTACTGCTGGTGATGCCTTCAAGCTTACAAGATTTCATCTAAGTACTACTGCTATGAAGATAAATTCCATAACAGTATCAAAAAATAGATATGCAGAAAAAGCATTACAACGTCTGGATTATGCGTTAAGTTATCTTTCAAATGTTCGAAGTGCATATGGTGCAAAACAAAATGCTCTAGGACATATCATCGGAGTGAATTCGGCTACTGCAGAGAATACCCAAAGCGCGGAATCACGAATCAGAGATACCGACATCGCGAAAGAGACCGTCCTTTTATCCAAACAAAATATTTTGATGCAATCGGCCCAGGCAATACTCACGCAAGCAAATCAATCAGCAGAAAGCGTTTTGCTTTTACTCAAATAGTTTTTAATAGGAATTAATGAGCCGGTAATCAATGGGAGGTATGATATGAAGAAAAAAACGTTTGCGGCATTATCCTTGCTTATTCTATTGTGTACTATGTTTAGTAGATCCGTTGTGGTTTCAGCTGCAACATAACCTTGGATCATAAATCTATATTATCGGTTTATCTTGGGGGATTTTAATTGTTCAAAGACTTCCAGTGTTTATCAATATTTATCTGGTTGCAGAAGCTTAGACGGGACAGAAGTAACGCCATATAGGACAGATCTGGCATGTGTGACTAATGAGGTACTGGGCATAAAAGAAGAAATGACGTTAGACTTACTCAATAACCCTCGTTGGAAAGGAAAAAGTATAACAGATATCAGTGAAAGAGTTGACTTGATTTTTATACACGATTGTTACCCATGGCTATATCCGTCATTAGTCGATTTCAAATATTTTGGGAAACCGATTGATAAAGAATCGGTATTATGTGCTAGTGATCATTATGGAGTATTTGCTGAATTACAAATGCCATATGAGGAATGATTGTTTAATTACGGTCTGATTAACCGAAAGTGAGGAAACGGAAATGAAATACACAGATACACTTAAAACGGAACGCTTGCGTCTCCATATTCCGAATGATGACGAACTAGAATATCGTCGAAGCCTAATCGCAGATGAGGACACGATGTTTTATAACAATGGGTATGGCGATGATGTCGGCGGGACTTATCATCAGACGCCTGAACAAACCTTGCGCTGGTTGAACGATTGGCATAGTCAAGGTAATTTCTACGCCTACGTTGTCAGGGAATCAGATGATGTGCCTATCGGAGAGGTGAATATACATTTCCCTGGCGGGTATCCGAAAGAAAACGGTGTTGGTTGGATTGGCATAGTCATTGAAGCAAAGTACCGCCGAAATGGATATGGTGAGTCTGCACTAAAGCTGTTAGTAGATTATGCGTTTAACACACTGAATTTGAAAAAACTACTCGATGATGTTCCTACTGAACGCGATTCAGCAATCCGAATATTTGAGCGCGTCGGGTTCAAGCCTAATGCTGATGGTGAGATGGAGATTTGCAATGAAAATTTGTAAGTTCAAAATGGAAGACTATGATTCCGTTACTCCCATGGTTCAGAACAGCTGGTAGGTATGTAAGTGATTTATGCAGAAATGAAAGACAGTACCGACATGGTTTTTAAGATAGACAAATGATAAAGGTGAAATTTGGAATAAAGATTGAAGTTATGATTAGGCTATGGTAAAATAATTATGAGTTATCCTGTAATATGTCATATTTTTAGTTTTAGTAGAAATAATATATAGTATAAAACTAGGAAGTGATTATATGGAGGGAAGAGCTTATTTTTTTAATGTAAGCAACATTGACGAATTAGTTCAAAAGAATCAAGAGGCAGAGGATAAAGGATATACCTCACAAAGATATAGAGTATTAGAAACAGTTCAACTTGATGATAAAGTATTTGTAGAATTTCTTAATAATATGAATTGTTCTTATGCATTTTTAGATAGTATTACATCAAAGTTAAAAGTTTCTAAAGAAGGAGAATATCTTTGTATGGCTGTTGAGAATAGTCATAATAGTATTAAAATTTTAGTATGCACATTTCAATATAGCTATCCCAAATTCGTAGCTATTTTAAGGAGAGAAAATTATGAAGAAAAAGTATATTGATATTTTTGCAGGATGTGGCGGACTTTCCTTAGGATTGCACAATGCAGGATGGGAAGGCATATTTGCCATAGAGAAAAATGAGGATGCGTTTTCCACATTAAAGTATAATTTGATGGATAACTTAAATCACTTTGAATGGGTCGATTGGCTTGGAAAAGAAAATTATGATATAAATGAAGTTTTGAAGAAACATAAAAAAGAACTAGAAAAAATGTGTGGGAAAGTACCGCTTATTGTAGGGGGACCACCATGCCAAGGATTCTCAATGGCTGGACAAAGAAATGCTAAAGATAAACGAAATAAGTTGGTAAATTCATATGTGAAATTTGTAGAGATATTAAAGCCAGAATATATTTTTTTCGAGAATGTTCACGGATTTACGATTGCTTTTAAAGATGAAAAAAATGAAGATAAAAAGGGCATTCCGGCATCTACATATATAATCAAAAAGTTGAAAAAATTAGGTTATGACTTGAAGTATGAAATTATAGATTTTTCAGAGTATGGAGTTCCGCAAAAACGGAAACGTTTTATTTTAGTGGGTTCATTACATGGAAAAGCCAATGATTTTTTTGTGATTTTAAAAAATAACAGGAAAGAATTTATAAAAAACAAAAAGATAGAGATAAGTACGCCAATATCGGAAGTAATAGGTGACTTGCTAAAAGATAATGGTGAAGTTGTGTGTCCAGATTGCAAAGGATTTAAGTCAGGGATATATGGGAAAGCCAACAGTAAATATGAAAAATTCATAAGAATGGGACAGGCGAACAATAAAATTCCGGATAGTCATAGATTTGCAAAGCATAGAGATGATACCATTAAATTATTTAAAAAGATGCAAAAAGAATGTGACAGAGGAAGGCGCTTATCAGGGAAAAAAGATAATATAGATGGCTTGAAGAAAAGAGGAGTGACAATATTGGATTCGCAGCAAGTGTGTAATACAATTACAAGCCATCCGGATGACTATATTCATTATAGCGAACCGAGGATTATGACAGTCAGAGAATGTGCGAGAATTCAAAGTTTCCCAGATTGGTTTGAATTTAAAGGTAAATATACAACAGGTGGGCAGTGTAGAAAGTTAGATGTGCCACGCTATACGCAGGTAGGTAATGCTATACCGCCATTATTTGCAGAACAAGTTGGATTGGCGTTAATGGAGATGATTGAAGATGGGGAAAAGAAACTGGAACTTTAAAATTAGTACGGGACTTAAGAACCTTATTGGAAGGGAATTAATTACAAACGAATTTATAGCTATTTTTGAGCTGGTAAAAAATTCGTATGATGCAGGTGCGAGGAAAGTAATAATAACATTTGATAATATTTATGATGAAAATAGCAAGATTACTATTTCGGATAATGGGCATGGAATGAATGAAAGTGATATTCAAGAAAAATGGTTGTTTGTAGCATATTCAGAAAAAGTTGAAGGAAAGCGTACAGGTACATATAGGGATAATTTTAGTGAACGTGTTTATGCAGGTGCAAAAGGTGTTGGAAGATTTTCATGTGATCGCTTAGGCAGAAAATTGAAACTGTTTTCCAGGAAAACAGAAGAAAAGAATACTAATTATATCGACATAGACTGGGCAGATTTTGAAATCGATTCAAAAGAAGAATTTATTAATGTGCCAGTTAAAAATGGAAGAGTAGCGAGTTTGCCAAGTGGTTTTGAACATGGCACTACTATTGAGATTTCAGAATTAAGGGGTGAATGGAATCGCCAAACACTAATTGATTTAAAAAAATCATTATCTAAGATGGTTAATCCCGATGCTGAACTTAGTAAGGATGATCAATTTAATATTTATATTGTTTGCAATGAAGAAAAAGAGGATGATGAATTAGAGAAAAGGCGGCTAGAGGAAGCTGAGGAAGAGATTGACATTAGTGGTCAGAATATAGTTAATGGTAAAGTTGCCAATTATGTTTTTGAAACGTTAAATATAAAAACTACTCAAATTAAGGTTGGGATATCCGAAGATGGAGAAAGTATAACAACTTCTATGTATGATAGAGGGACTTTTTTGTTTGAATTGCAACAAAAGAACCCCTTTTTTACGTTGAGGGATGTAAAAATTCGGTTGTTTCAATTGAATCGTGCAGCGAAAATTAATTTTAGAAAGATAATGGGTATTCCTCCTATTCAATATGGCTCCATTTTTATTTATAAAAATGGTTTTCGAATTATGCCTTATGGTGAACCTGGAAATGATGTCTTTGGAATAGATAGAAGGAAAGCGCAAGGTTTTAAACGAAATTTAGGAACACGTGATTTAATGGGAAGGATTGAAATCTATGGAAGTAGTGATTATTTAAGAGAAACTACTAGTAGAGATGGCGGATTTATTAAAACAGCGACTTATTACGAATTAGTAGACCTTTTTATTCAGTACGCTTTGAAGCCACTTGAAAAGTATGTGGTAGGATTAATTAGTTGGGGAGATCCAGACAAAGTAACTGGTAAAGTAGTGGAACCAGAATCCATACGTAAGGAGATTTTAAATTATATAACAGAATATGAAAAATCAAGTTTACCTATATCAGTTAGTTGTAATCCATATTTGTTTGAAATCGTTGATGACAAAAGAGAAAAGGCAGAAAATAAGAATATAAAAGATTTGAAGAAAATGGCAAAACAACTGAATAGTGAAGATTTACAGATCTTAGCTCAAAAAATAGAAAAGCATGATAAAAAGCAGGAAAGAGAAAAGGAGGTTATTGCTAAAAAAGCAGAAGAAGTCTCAGAGAAGCTTAACCAGACTGAGCGAGAGCTAGAGGCAACGCATAGACAAGCCTTGTTTTTACGGAATTTGGCAAACCCTAAATATGAAAACGCAGTAGAATCCTTGCATACAATTAATACATATGCTAAAAGCATCAAGGGTAATTTAGATAAAATAATTAAAGATATGCGCAAATGGGAGGGGACTCATGAGCATGAAGTAATAACTAAAAGGTTATTTGAAATAGTGAAGGCAACCCAAAAAATTAGTAGCATATATAATATTGCTTGTCATGCTGACTATGATATAAAAAAAGGAAAGATAAATGATAATATCGTTGACTTCATGCGTGAGTATATTGAAGGAACATTATTACCGCGAACTGGAGAAATTTTAAATATTGAAATTAATGGTGATAGTAAAGAGCATATTTTATACTTCAGTCCTATGGAATTCGGAATCCTGATAGATAATATTATTTATAATTCAGTAAAGGCTAAAGCCCATAATATTACAATTGATATTTATGGTGAGGAAAAAGAGGTTATTATAGATATTGTTGATGATGGTAATGGCTTAAATAGTAACATTTCGGAGCCGGATAAGATATTTGAATTAGGGTACACAACGACTAATGGCTCTGGAATAGGATTAGCCCATGTAAAAAAAATTGCAGAAGAGATGGGCGGACGAATATCTATAGATACAAATGTGAAGAGTGGATTTAAGGTGGAGATGAGGATAAAACAATGAGCTTGGTATTTAATATTCTTTGGTTTGAAGATAATGACGAATGGTATGAAACTAACAGAGAAAACATCGAAGAGTATTTGGCAAGAAAAAATTTTGTGGCTGATTTTAAAAGGCATATTAGTGCGGATGAAATAGAAAATATCAGTACTTTGAATGAATATGATTTGATTTTTGTGGATTTGAAATTAGACAATCAAACAAAAGGAACAAATGCAATACAAATACTTAGAGATAAGAAAATTTTGGCGGATGCATTGTTTTATTCTTCCGATGGTGTTGATAAGATCCGGAATGAGATGGGAATGAATATTTTTGAAGGTGTTTATTTTTCGTCTCGTGATGAAGCAGTCTTTGAAATGAAAGCTGCGCAATTGATTGATAAGGCAGTTCGGAGAACGGAAGATATTATTTCTACACGTGGTATTTTAGTTGATAGTCTAAGTGAATTTGATGAAAAGCTAAGAGAGGTCATTTTAAAATTCTGCTCATCCTATATAGAAACTGATGTGAAAAAGGTTGAAGAACTGGATAAGTATTCCTATGGGTTAATTACAAAACAAATGTGTACAAACCAATCAAAATGTGATGAAATGAAAAAAGAAAGATTTTTATTAGTTGCGCTTGATAGTACCTATTTAGTAGATTCTGCAAAACTGGCTCAAATCGTACAACATATCTTTAATAAACACTATCCGCAGCATAAATATAGAAAAGATTTTTACAATACATATTGCAAAAAAATAATAAAAGAACGGAATAATTTGGCTCATGCAAAAAAAGAACCCAACGGGGATGGACTTTTCTTTTTTGAAAAGGGTGGAGACAGAATTGTTTATAATGAGGAGAAATGTTCGGAGATTCGGGCAAGTATAAATGAATTTGATGAAGAAATTAGCAAGATGATTGACTTAATTATATAGCAATAGTTATATTAACTTGAATTCGGTAGTAATTAAAAAGAAAAACCACCATGACAAATTTGTATAATTTCTAAATTTTAAGTTGTTAAGTGAACCCATAAATAGCGTATGATACAGTATTTTAGACTTTTGAGTACACGAAAAGAAGATTCGTAAGGAACCGATCAGTTGATATTTCATTTCTGGTTCTTATCCGACTTCAATGACTAGCCGTGAGCGATACAATACTTGTTGAATTGCAGGAATAGCTTCACTAAGCTACTTGTTGGCTTGAAAAATTACATGATACCAGCCTCCTCGATCCCTCCAATATTTTATAATTGATAGAATTCTTCGCAAGCCGAAACAAATTCGTCTTCGCAATCCTCAAAGACGGCATGTCCGCAGTTTTCATAAGTGATTAGCGTAATCAATGCATTATTGCTTGCCTGATAAGCATCGATTAATGTTTCTGCAAAACAAAATGGATCATCCATACCTTGTAAGAGCAGAGTTGGAATTTGAATCGCTACTAATGTTTTTCGATAATCGCAATCCATAAAAAACCAATCTTTCATTGCATTAAAATGGAATAGTGCTTCATAATATGGAACGGGCATTTCATATAGGTTTAAGAAATCCTGCGTTTCCTTTGCAGACAGGAAGCGATATGCGCTTTCTTTGGAAGGAGTTATTGCCTTCAATTTTTTTGATAATTCGGTTGGAAAAATAGAATTCTCAATTCCCTGAAACAGCTTAAATTGTTCCGTGCTCATTTCCTCGGAAGATGGATAGATAGCAGGAGAGGAAATAACCGCTTTTTCAACTGCTGTTGGGAAGCGGTCGAGAAACATCAATCCAAGTAAGCCACCATAGGACCCTCCCCACAGACATATTTTTTTGTTTGGAAAGGTTTCTTTTGCAAAATCGACAACAACCTTTACATCATCTACAACTTGTTCCTTTGAAATACCTTGACGAAGGTCATAGTATGATTTTCCTGTACCACGTTGATCAAAATAAACGAGTGTAAATGTCTCTTCTAAGTGCTGTATAGCCTTTAACTGCATAATCGGCTGCATTCCGCTCCCTGGTCTACCATGTAACATTACAATAACGTAATTGGATGATTCGCTGCCTCGTATGGCAACTTCTAATACACATTGGTTTGCTTGTAGTCTTGCTGTTTTTTCATTTTTTCATTAACAAAATTGCGTTAAAGAACCTTAATTGATTTGAAAATTTTTAGGCACGAAACGCAACTTTGTATTCCCCCCTTTTTATAAAAATAAAATATCCATAACCTTTTGAACACCGTAATAATAACCACCAATCAATGGCGAATGTGTGCTCAATGGCGGATTTACAATAACCGTTGACTTTTTATAGCCGAAATCAGGAGCATTCTTTATTGCAGGGTAAATCTCTTTTCCCAGTAAGTTAATATGCCCTCCCAATACGACATACTCTAAATCGAGTAGAAACACAATATCATAGCTTTATTTTTGCATTTGTCAACGGTTGAATATGTACTCGAGTTTTCACGCACTGAAAAAAATATAGTTCCAAAAGTTGCATTATTAGATAAGATAAGGGATATTCTCTTTGAAAGGCCCTTACAAATCATAAAAAACGTAATAATATATCACAAAATGTCGAAATGGGAATATATTATTATTGCATAATAGTATTTTATATTATTGCAAATATATTTATAGAGAGGTGATTGTATGAGTTTCAACGGAAATGAATCCTTTAGAGGGCATAACTTTTATACTTCTCCAGGCATTTCAAGGAGCAATAGGAGTAGATCTAGAAGCAAATCTAGTAGGTTTAGCAGTAGATCAAGGAGTAGATCAAGAAGCAGATCAAGAAGCAGATCAAGAAGCAGATCAGATAGTATGGATTTTAGAAGACCATATTAATCATGAGTCGCTTATGGATCTTCATCTGAAGAATAAGATCAGTATAATGGATAAATATTACAAAAAGAACGATACAATAGACATTTATACCATTCAAGAATTAATAGGTGAGGGACGATATGGAATAGTATATCTTGCTGTTGATGAGGATAAAAATAAATACGTTATAAAACAACTGAAGAAAGAAATGATAAAAAAAAGTGAAAATAAATTATTTAATGAGGAAATGACTTTAAAGATGTTGCATCACTCTTATTTCCCGAAATTTATTTCAAGATTTAAAGATAAGGACAGAGAAGGTTATATACTTGAGTATATAGAAGGTGAAGTATTTGAAGATATCTTACGAAACGAAAGATATCAATTCAGCCGTGAGGAGATCTATGAGGTCTGCGGTCAGCTGCTTGATATAGTTGAGATATTGCATAGCTACAACATCGTTCATGGAGACATTAGGCTACCGAATATCATAAGAAAAGATAATAAAGAGCTTTCGCTGATTGATTTTGGCCTCGCAAGAATAATGGATAATAATTACCACACTAAGGATTTAGATTACTGGTATATAGGTGATTCTTTAATTCATCTATATTATACAACCTACCAAGAAGTAAGTAAAATTGAAAGACCTTGGTTTGAAGAGCTTGATTTGAAGCCAGAAGAAGAAGTTTTCTTAAAAAGACTTATGGGTATTGAAGAATCTTATGAAAATATTCATGAAATCAGGCAACAGTTGAATAGAATTAAGAATAGTAATTAAATAGAAACCATGTGGTTTAATATTGATAGGATATTAAATCGCATGGTATCTATTTATATATCTTAATGTGTTTTGAATCTATTAATGCTTATTAAAGAATCAGCGGGAAGAGAGATATTAATGAAACGTTTTGGGGAGATAATAGGATTATATCAGGATAGTTTTCGAGCAAACATATTTACAACAGAACCATTTCGAATGATTGGTCTTATTGATGTAGCAATACGTTATTATTATGGGATTGAAAGAGTAACCCTGGCCTTCTATAGATCCTCTGGCACTAACAGCGGAAAAGTTCAGGGATTATGGTATCCTATCGTTGGAATTAAGATACATACAGGTGAATTTACAGAGTTTTCAGAATACATAAATTGTGTACTTACGGAAACTACTAAGGGCGGATATGCAGATGAGGGATGGTTGGCAAAATCACTTTTTTTCAGTAGTGATAAGGACGGAGTAGGATTAAGAGGCTTTTCCTACGGAGTTCATAAGGAAAGCTTATTTGAAATAGGAAAGAAGCTTAGCTATCTCTATGAAAATAACATGTATTACCTGATAGAGGGGATGGATGCTGAATTCATCAATTCAATCGTGACATTAAATAGTAAGCTCTATAATAATAAACGTACCCAACGAGAGAATTACGAACGATTCATTCATGATGTTTATAGAGGAGGTTAAGTCGTAATAAAGATACTTTATTCCATATATATCAGAACATTCTCTTCTTAATATAACTAGATAATGGATCGGTAGCAAGGGTGGATATGTTTCCGTCTACCGATAGTACCCAAAAAGAATATAGCTGCAATTAATAGATTTCATCCCATGCGCCTAATCAAGTGAATGGATAGATAGAATAAAAAATTGGAGAAAAAGTCGTGTGCATGCAAAGGGAAACTGTTATGATAGAAATATCTTAAGATGAATGAGGGTATGGCAGTGAATTATTATGAGAGAATTCAAAAATCAATTGATTTTATGGAAGATAATCTGGAGAATGATATTAAAGTAGAAGAAATGGCAAAGGAAGCCTATATGTCAGTATCAAGCTTTTATCGTATCTTTTTTGCAATTACAGGATACCAGGCTAAGGAATATCTAATTAATCGCAGAATAAGCAGAGCCTCGAAAGATTTAAAAGCGGAGCAGACGAAGGTAATTGATATTGCTATGAAGTATGCATATAACAGCGTGGATGCATTCTCAAGAATCTTCAAAAAAGTAACTGGATATACTCCAAGCACATGTGCCCAAGGTATTTATCAATATAGATTTGAAAGGATGAATGTGATGGAGAAATATTTTGTAAGTACTGAGCGGGAAATGTTTGAACAGTATCCCGATATTAAAATATTAAGTAATCTGCCTCAGATGAGAGTCGCATATTATTGCTTCTATGGAAAAAATCCGGAGAGTGGGGCTTTTTTGGCAATGAAGCAGTGGGTACTGGAGAATAAGATCGATTATAGGAACGGAAATTACCGTATTTTTGGTTACAATGCACCGGACACGGATGCCGCCGCGGAGGAATATGGTTATGAAGTATGTGTTACTATTCCGGAAGATATGGAAGTAATCGATGACAAAATCAAGACGAAAACCATACCCAGTGGACGATATGCAGTCATTTCCATAGAGCCTAAGGGTGATCTTGGTGAAGAGATTATGCATGGATGGAAAAGATTCTCAAAATGGCTTGAAGGCAGTAAATATGTGTATGGAGATACGCAGTGGCTGGAGGAACACTTGGGGTTCGGAGATGATTTTGAGCACCTGGGTGGAGTCGATTTGTATATGCCGATTAAGGAAAAACCGAAGACAGAGGAATTCGAGATGATCGAAGAGTACATCGAGCCATTTACCGTAGCTACCTATACTGCGACTGGCCGTGGTGCGGAAGAGGATGCTAGAAAATATCTATTTTCCTGGACAATGGAGCAGAAAATTGATTTCGGAAATGAGGATGTCAGGATATTCGCGTTTTATAATTTTGAGCGGATTAACAAACCGGATTATTTTTACAAGATATTTATAAAGATTCCGGAGAACATGAGCGTAACGGATGATAAGATAAAGAAAGAAATATTTCCGGGTGGAAGGTATCTTAAGAGAAAAGTGAAATATAAAGTCAATGCGCCATCCTGGTACAACTTTATTCAGAACATTGAGCAAAGCGAGAGCTATTCTTTTGGTTCTCAGCCTTTTATGGAGGAATACCTAATTAAGAAGCCGGTAATTGATCGAGAGACGGATATTATTCAACATATGCCTGTCACGAAAAAGTAGGTTTCGCTGATCCCAAGCTTGAAGATTTTTTGGAATTGAATGAGTGTTTTAAGGATTATACTTTAGCCGATTAATGGCAACCATTTTCCATTCTCTGAATAGTATAAGAATAAAAACATGAAAGAGGTTTGAAAAGTGAGAGAACTTAATCCTCAGAAAGTATTTGTACAATACCGAGATACAATGAAACCATATGAGCCCGTTATGGACAGAAAATATACGATAACACATTCGGATATAACTGCCGAACTATTTGTATTTGTGGCAAAAAGCTATGCTGAAGATCAAATTACAAAAATGAGAGATGAGGTAAGGGTTGCTTGGGAGCAATATAAAAAAGGGCTTGCTTTATTTGGTTCTGTGATTGTGGATGGGAGTGGTGTAGTAGGAAATGCTTATATAAGAAATAAGATTTTCTATAACGAAATGCCCACTGCACTTCAAGCCTTACGCCAAGCGGATAGATTCCTGTTTAACAAAGAGCCTAATCTTGACAATACGCCGGTATTTATTCACTTTATCTCAAGCAATCCTATATATGACAAAACATATGATTTTGGAGTTATTGGCATCTATAAGTAAATACGATAAAATTTATTTGAATATTTCCTAATTCTAGTACAGATAATATGATATAGCTTAGAAGGAGGAAATAGAAAATGAAAAAACTGCTTTATATAGTTGCAAATTCAAAACCAGAAGAAATATCTTCAAGTAAAACAGTAGGTCGAGCATTAGTTAACAGTATTATGGATAAATATAAGGATTTAAGCCTGGAAGAATTGGATTTATATAATGGGCATATTCCGCGCCCAAAGTATAGCTATTTTAGTAACCGCAGTACTTTGGTAAATGCAGATGATCTTTTAAAATTGTCAGTTCAAGAACAAAATGATGTTCAACAAATGTCAAAACTATGTGACCAGTTTGTAGCCGCCTCGGTTTATGTTGTAGCTTCTCCTATGTGGAGTCTATCATTTCCAGCAATACTTAAAGATTATATAGATTGTATTATTCAAGCAGAAAAGACAATAACCTTTAAAAACAATAAGCCGGAAGGACTTTTAAATGATAGACCACGTACATTTATTTATGTTCAATCCTCTGGTGCCAATATTCCGTGGGTAATGAAGCCTATTCTTGATAAAGGTCTAAATTATGTGGAAGATATTATGAAGTTTATTGGCATAAGCAAATTTGAAGAACTTTTGATCGATGGTACAGGTACTACAGAGACGGAAAAATCTGAAGCCATAGAAAAAGCAAAAAGTAAAATAGATACTATTATAGATCAAATTCAATTTTAGATGATTTATATATGTGAAGACAGGTGTCGTAGATTAAGCAGGTAACCAGGTAACGATTAGGTACCTGCTTTTTTGCACGTAAGAGTGTGTGAAGAAAAGTCTGTAAATACTGATCTTCTATGATAATAACTGGTCTGAAGGCATAGTGATAAGCTTTCAGACCTTATTTTATATATAACAGTATATACCTATGTATGTCAATAGCAGGCGAATATTCCGCCTGTAAAAAATCAGCATGAATTAATAGTTTATTGAGGTAGCCGTCCCTCATACATGATACTGAGTTCACCGTAGACCTGTCCCCAGTTCCTAAGCGGCAGGTTCC
>SVEA01000073.1 GCA_015057615.1 Lachnospiraceae bacterium
TAAGCAAAAGCGTCTCCGATTTGGATACATTTGACGAAATCATAGAATGTATGCATGGTAGGTGTGAACAGTAACGCAACACTTAAGTAATCGGGAACAATATTTTAATGCGCAACTGTTTGAAGTCGTTGGCACGTACCATTACGTACTTCAATCAAGTGCTGCGTTTTATAGTGCTTTGCATTACGTTTTACAGCACTTTGTGGAACAACGTGTTGTAAATAAAACATTGTTTCCGATTACTTACCAATTCATAAATTATGCAAATTGATGAAGTTGGTTTATAAATTGGCTTTTGACACTCAAATCAATTATAACTACTCTTCCAGCTTATATACTCTGGCAATCGGCGTTGCAGCTTTATCACCGCAAGGTGCTTTTACCATAATGCCGCCCGGCTTGCGGGTAAATGAAACGGTTTCTTTTGTATCCACCATCGTCACAGTATTTACCTTTCCTTCGTAAGGAATCCATACCTCATCAGGAACAGTGGCTTCCTCCTCAGTAAACATTTCCAAAGCGTATACGGTTTCCCCTTTTCTAGTGAAAGCGATATTCTCTTTCTTATAAGGCGCGCAGACTCTGGTACCATAGATTGCCTCACCGAATACTTTCAGCCAGGCTCCCATTCCCTTTAAGGAAGCAGCTGCTCCTCTCGGAAGCCGTCCGTCCGGCTGAGGGCCTACATTGATTGCCAGATTGCCGCCCTTTGCAACGATATCTACCAGCAGGCAGATCACTTCTCTGGGTGATTTATACGTATCCTCATAAGCAAAGGAGAATGAGGTACCAAGAGTAATGCAGCTTTCCCACGGTACACCTAAGGGTTCCTCCGGCACGCACTGCTCCGGTGTAATATAATTCTCATAAGCACCGCCGATGGTTCTGTCCGCACACAGCATTCCGGGCTGCCATTTCCTTATTTCATCGATTATTTTACCAAGGTGGATATCCTGTCCTGCCTGCTCACATACCCAGCCGGCATCAAACCACATAATATCCAGCTTGCCGTAATCGGTTGCCAGCTCTTTAATCTGATTCTCGGTAAATTCAACAAATTTCTCCCATTCCTCCGGATGCTCCGCCGGAACATAGGAAGGACCTCTCCACATATAGTCTCCGCGTGGATACCCTTTTGCCCAGTAGCTGTCAATATGCCAGTCTGCCTTGGAGAAATATGCTGCAATGCCGATTCCCTTCTTCCGGAACGCCTCAAATAAATGCCCACAGATGTCCGCATATCGATTGGTATGGTAAGGGCAGTCTTCTCCCGTAATTTTATAGTCAGAATACTGAGTGTCCCACATACAAAAGCCGTCATGATGCTTCGTCGTGAATACCAGATAGCGAATACCTGCTTCTTCTGCTATATCCGCCCATTTTTCCGGTTCAAACCGGATCGGGTTAAAGGTCTTATTCAAACCAAAATACTGCTCTTTGAACTCCTTCGCACTAACTCCCCAATCAACTCCTGTTCTGGACCATTCCGCATCCGCATCTGAGAGCGCCCAGGACTCCACAATTCCCAGCTGAGAATAGGGACCCCAATGCATCATTAATGCCAGCTTCTGATCCTGGAACCATTCCAGCTTTTTAAGAACTCTTGCATCTGTCGGCCACACATATTCATCCGCGGCACTATAATTGTGCACGCCCTGCTTTATTTTTTCCTTCGGTTTCTCTTCCTGGGGCTGTTCTGTTCCATTCTCTGTTATCTTCTCTGTCTCGTCCACTTCCTTCGAAACCGCAGTTATCTCTTTATCCTTATCCATATCCGCAACCCGCTCCTTTTTTTCCGCTTTCTCGTCCATGCTTTTTTGAGCATGCTTTGAAGAATAGCCCGCATATTACTGCGGGACTATTCAAATTTCACGCAATTTCGCCAAATTAGTCGTTATTGGTTACCACTTCGCCGTGTCCAAGATTATAAGTAATCTCATCCTCCAGCTCTACTTTTATTACGGTAGCAAACGGATGGGTCTGCATCTCTCCAGCCCAGATCCAAAGAGTGCCTGGGATACCGCTCCAAGGCAAGGATCCCGTATAGGTAAATTCAAGCTCCTCCTGGCTGTGAAGCACCGTGACCTTTTTCACCGGTGTTTTGATTCCCTTCAGGCATAAGGTTTCCACCGGCTTATCGTATACAAATAAGTAGATCGTCTTTTTATCTGCGGATAAGGTGCTGCCTCCCAGAAAATGATGGTAGCTTAAGCCCTTACCTGTTCCATACACTGCTTCCTCATGATCATGAATCCAAGATCCCAGATCCAGAAGCACTTTTTCCTGACGTTCATCCAGAGTACCATCCTCTTTTGGTCCGATATCCAGAAGCATCTTGCCTCCCAGGGTGATGCAGTCACAGAACATTCGGACAATCTGCCCGCTGCTCTTGTAGCTGTTATCCGACGGGCGGTAGCCCCAGGAATCGTTAATGGTGGTACAGAACTCCCATTCTCCCTTTGGTCCGTAGAGAGGAATTCCCTGCTCCGGTGTTTCATAATCACCGTATCCCTGCATCCGTGAATTTAAAAGCACATTGGGATTGAGTGTATGAAGATATTCGCGGAACTCCGGCATCTTCCATTGAGCAGCACTTCTTTCCCAGTCTCCATCAAACCACAGAAGATCCACGGTCTTATAGTTCGTCAGCAACTCTTTTAGCTGATTATTATTAAACTCCAGAAATTCCTCCCACTTCCCGTAATCTTCTTCGCCGCCTGCCGGTGAACCATAGATATCCTTTAAGCAGTCCTCTTTTTTCATTCCTTCCGGATAGATACTCCGATAGCGGGGATCCGACCAGTCAATCAGGGAATAGTAAAGTCCCACTTTCAAACCAGCTTCACTCATTGCATCAATATATTCCTTCACAAGATCTCTTTTTGCCGGTGTCTTCTTTACCACGCTTAAATCACTGTATTTCGTATCAAAGAGAGCCATGCCGTCATGATGCTTTGAAGTCATAACTACATACTGTGCTCCTGCTTTTTTAAATAGTTCTGCCCATTTGTGGGGATCGAAACGGGAAGCGGTAAAGCCTTCACACTGCTTCATATAATCCTCATAAGAGATAAAACCGTTGTGGAAGGACCAGGATTCTGATACATCTCCCACCGCATAAATTCCATAGTGAATAAAAATTCCAAGCTTTGCCTGCTTGAACCATTCTTGCATCATAGAAAATACCTCCTTTTAAAGTAAGAAAAGCATATTACTGCACGAAACCGTAATATGCTTTTCTTTGTTACTTCTTACTTTCCTGCTTCAACACCTATGCTGTCAAATTCAATGTTATTCTGCTACTGTTTCAATACCGCGAATCTGAAGCCAGTCTTCCAGTCCTAATGCATAGAGACCATCTACATAGCTCTTCCAATCCGCATCATTATTGACATCCAGCTCTCCTGTTACAAACAATGCCTGCTGCTGGCTGAAATAATCAACGACAGCCGTAGCAATATCGGAATACCGGTCAATACTGTCAAGACCAACCCAGAAAGAAGGAACTACACTCTCGGTCAGATCCGGCTCATAAATCTTCTCCATTGCCTTCTTCTCATCATATAGAGGATTATCCTCGATATATTTGAAACCGGATGGCATATATTTGGGAAGTGCCTGTGGCCATAGATTGCTCCAGCCTACTTTTTCCTGCTGGTCTTCCGGCAGAGTTTTGGAATCGATAGCGCGGTATCCGTCACCTTCTTTAAAGGTAATTACATCTACCGGACCTCTACTACATCCGATTCCGTTTTCCAGTTCGAATGCATTATCAAACCAACGGCAGATTATCTCTGGATTTTTTGCATTATCCGTAATAACCGCCTGTGCTCTGAATACGCTGAAGCCATTGGTATCTCTCATCCATTTGCCGCCCTTGTCTGTATTTAACACAGGAAGAACATCAAACTCACCTTTTTCTACCTCTTGCTCAATACCGGAGAATTCATTGCTTCCATAAGCAATGGATACGCCGTACATATCTTTATTTCCTTTACCTTCCCAGGTGGAGCTGTCCTGTGTGAAGATCTCTGTATCAATCAGTCCCTGCTCATAGAGAGTGTTAAACCAGCTTAAAAACTCTCGGTAAGTACTGCTGATACCGCCGTAAACTACCTTCTCATCCTGTATAGCAACACCAAGCTTGTTCATCGGCATACCAAACCATCCAGCCATCGCTTCGATATGCAGGTTATTCGGATCGGCAGAGAATGGAATCTCATCACTTGCATCACCATTTCCGTTCGCATCCTTTTCTTTGAATGCCTTCAGTACTGCTTCGAACTCATCGGTTGTCTTCGGCATTTCCATTCCCACATTCTCCAGCCATCTGCCGTTAATGTAAGGGGAATATCCTACGGTTGTATCATCACACACATAAGGAATTGTGTAGATATGTCCGTCCGGTGCTGTCATTTGCTCTCTTACACCCGGTAACTCTAAAATAGCGGAGATATTCGGGCAGTATTTTTCAAAATAATCTTCCAGAGGGATGAATACGCCCTGCTGTACCCCGTAGGTCAAAAGCATACTGTCACTTAAGATCCAGCCACCGATAACATCGGAATAATCGCCGGAGTTCAGATCCAGATTCAGTCTTTCCTTCGCTGTTTCATTCGGGTAAAGCTTCAGAGTTACATCCACGTTTGTCTGTTTCTTAAATTCATCTATCATGTAGAATTCTCCTGATTCACTGGAGTCATCCACGAAGATGGAAAATCCATAAGTACCTTCATCGACCAGGGGAAGCCCCTCTTTGTACATCAGACCGTTTACCTTTCCGCTGTCATCAACGGTGTCTGCTGCCGCGCCTTCGGATGTCGATGGTTTGCTGTCTGCCGGATCTTTATCTTTTCCGCAGGCTGCAAAACTGATTGCGCACATTGCCATAGCTAGTATAAGTGCACTCTTCTTTCTTTTCATAATAATTTCCTCCTCTTTTTATTTATTTATATACCGGTAATTATTAAGCAAACCGGTAAATAAACGTCTCCAATTGCTGTTCCTTTCAGCCCTTTACTGAACCGATCATGACGCCCTTTACAAAATGCTTCTGGATAAACGGATACAGAGCCAGTACCGGAATACTACTGATAATAATCAGGGAATATTTCATAACATCAATTAATTGCTGCTTTTCACGAAGTGCTTCTCTGGCAGCTTTGGTAGTTGCCGACTGTGCCAGTGCTGTCTCATTTGTAATCAGGATATTACGTAGTACAAGCTGCAGCGGATAACGATCCTTATCCGAGATATATACCAACGCAGAGAAGTATGAGTTCCAATGTCCTACGCCATAGTACAATACAAGGATGGCAATGATTGCTTTCGACAGGGGAAGGGCTATTTTAAAGAAAAATTTTCCCTGGGTACAGCCATCAATCTCCGCTGCCTCATACAGTTCTTCAGAGATATTCGACTTGAAGAAGGTTCTTGCCACAATCATGTTATATACACTGAGACATCCCGGAAGGATAAGTGCCCACATGGTATTTAACATCTGTAAGTTCTTAACTACCAGATAGGTAGGGATCAAACCACCGCCGAAAAACATCGTTATCATATAAAATAGGGTGATTGGTTTCTTACCGCTGAAATTATTTCTGGACAATGCATATGCTGTAGGAAGGGTTACTGTTAAGTTAACCATAACTCCGCAAACTGTATAGATAAGAGAGTTTAAAAATCCACCCATAACTGCACTGTTCTTAAATACCTCCGCATAACCCTTCAAGGTAAATCCAATCGGTTTCCATATTACATCACCACTGGATACCGCACTAGGTTTACTAATGGATGAAATAATTACCCAATACAGGGGATACGCTACAATAAGTAATATAATTGTCAGAATAATGAACGTCACTGTATCAAAAATTACATCTTCCTTACAGCGCTTTGTTTTCTTTCTTCTGAAAGGTTGTACTGATTTTTCTTTCTTCATTCTTCTTTCCTCCTACCACAAGCTGTTGCCTGAAAGTTTATCAGCCGCTTTATTGACAATGATAAGCATAACCAGGTTGATTAATGTATTAAAGAGGCCGATTGCCGTTGAATATGATATATCGTTATTAATCAGACCCACCTTATACACATACGTCGAGATAATCTCCGATACCGTCAGGTTCAGGTTATTCTGCAGCAGGTAGGCTTTTTCAAATCCGATCGAAAGAATACTTCCGCAGTTCATAATCATCAGGATCGTTGCTGTAGGTAAGATAGAGGGAAGATCTATGTACCGTATCAGCTGGAACTTTGTCGCCCCGTCACAGCGGGCTGCTTCATGCAGCTCCGGACTGATACCGGACAGGGCTGCGAAGTAAATAATCGAACTCCATCCGGTACCCTGCCAAACACCGCTCCATACATATATGTGTCTCCAATATTCTTTCTTTGCCATGAAATTCACCGGGTCCATGCCCAAAAACTTCATGAAGTTATTTATAATGCCCACGTAGGGTGACAAAAACAGGATAATCATACCGCACATAACAACCGTAGAAATAAAATTCGGTGCATAGGTAACGGTCTGAATTACTTTGCGGTACTTTTTATGCCGGAACGAATTTAGCAATAATGCCAGAATAATCGGGATTGGAAACGCTACGATTAATCCATAGAGACTCAAAACCAAAGTATTCCGGATCGTGGAAGCAAAGTAAGGGGATTCAAAGAACCTCTTAAAATAATACAAGCCCACCCATGGACTGCCCCATATACCCGCTTTCGCGTTATACCTTCGGAATGCCAATTGGATCCCGTACATAGGAATGTAACTGAAGATGAAGGTAAATACGATACCCGGAATGCAAAACATCCAGAGTGACGCATCTTTTTTTAATACCTGCCACAAGCTCTTCTTTTTCTTTTTTGTTTTCGTGTTCATGTTGCTCTCCTCCGCTTTTTTCCTGCTAATATATTTATTATCATTAATCCTTTCTTTTTTGACATTTTGAACATTTTTAACACATTACTATATGTAAATCACCAATTTGTATAATATTCATAAATGCCTTACTGTTTTTTACTGTTTCATTGTGGATTTGATGATTAAATTTTAACAGCTGTTCACATTATTGTCAATATGTTTTGTAAATTCGTTCTTTTATTTTTAGCATTAAACAGACTAATCTCTGCAAACCATTGTATTTTGTCACTTTCTGCTGATTTTTTTACATAAAAGAGATATAGATAACCCTATTTTTTACGCTATTGTATCTTTCTTGCTATATTTAGTTTATCTAATTGTTCACGTTCTATAAGTTTATTGTTCAATAATGTTAATTTTTTATTGCATTAATGTAAACATAATGCTATAATCAAAAATATAAAAAAATAAATTCCAAGCAGAAATGAGGAATGTTATGAAGCCTATAAGAATACCCATCCCCGCAGCGGATTTTAATCCCCCGGTTTACCATTGCCGCCGCGCCACAAAGCCTTTTCTTTTAAACGGAAGACTTGACAAGCCCTTTTGGGAGGATGCACCTTTCACCAGCGATTTTTTGGACATTGAGGGGGAGCATATGCCCTGTCCGCGCTTTCTGGCCCGCGCCAAGATGCTCTGGGACGACGAGAATTTCTATTTTGGTGCCCAACTTGACGGTGATGAAATCTGGGGCTATGTCAGCGAACGGGACGCTGTCATTTTTCAGGACAATGATTTTGAGATCTTTATCGACCCGGATTCCGATACCCAGCAGTATTATGAATTTGAAATGAACGTTTTAAATACGATATGGGATTTATTCCTTCCCGTAGCATACCGGGATGGTGGCAAAGCCCTGAATGGCTATGATATTAAGGGTCTGCGCACCGCCGTATATGTTGATGGTACCATTAACGACCCCTCCGCTTCCAACAAGAGCTGGTCGGTCGAGGTAGTGATCCCATTTGCCGCTCTCACAGAATGTCTGCCCCAGACATGGACTCCAAAAGAGGGCGAATATTACCGGGTCAATTTCTCCAGAGTGCAATGGAAAACCGATGTCATAGATGGTAAATACCAGAAACGAACCGATTCTTCCACCGAACAACCCCTTCCGGAAGATAACTGGGTATGGGCACCAACAGGGGTGATCAATATCCACTACCCTGAATTATGGGGCTTCGTATTCTTTACCGGTACAGGAAAAGAATCCCCTGCATATACCATTCCGGAAGATGAATATCGGAAATGGGAATTAAGAAAGCTTTATTATGCCCAGCAAATTTTCCTGGACTTGAATGGACATTATAGCAACCGTTTGGAGGAATTAATAAGTATTCTTGGGACATATGCTCCAAGTGACGCTAACCGGACGGTAAAACCACTGCCTTACCGTATCGAGACAACCTCCCATACATTTGAGATTTCCTGTCCGTCTTCCGATAATAAGAAAAATATTCTGATTTATTCCAACGGAAAGGTGGAAATAAAGGGACTGGTGTAAGAGTGAAATGGACACGTTCACTTTGTTCACTTCTAATCAGGAAAGAGTTTCGCTTGCTAAACTCTAGCGCTGAGCGCGGCCAGCATCGCCGGCAAAATACAATACGTGCGAGTGCGTCATCCCAATGCGAACTATGTTCGCATGGAGCATTTTTAATTGAATAGGACGACCCTTCCTATTCAATAAGAAGGGTTGCTGCATTCCTAATTTTGCAGTAACCTCTCAGAGTTAAATAATTATTTGAAAATAATGGTATGAACTGGTATAATAACAACAAATTAATAGATTTTAACTATATATTTCGCACAAAAGTGTGCAGATTGGGTGTAATTATGAAAAAGCCTACGTTACAAGAAATTGCAAATTCTCTCGGCGTTTCCCGGACCACGGTCTGGAAGGTATTCAGTGGTCAGGAAGGCGTTTCCGAAGATCTTAGGAATAGAATTATTGCCAAAGCGCAAGAAATGAATTATAAAATACCGGAAGGTATCCTCCCTTCTCAAACCTCCGCATCCGAGTCCCCTGTAAACATTGCCCTTGCCGTATGCCGCCCGGAGACCTCCGTCTTCTGGATGGATATCATTCATCAGATTGCCAAGGAGCTTTCCCGCCATAACGTTAATCTGGTCTATACCTACCTGCCTTCTTTCATCAGCGGCAATTACATACTTCCTGCCTCCCTTACAAACGGCAATACCCACGGCATCATTATTATGAATGTATACAACGAACAACTTCTCCGTCTTCTGGCGGCGTGCCCTATCCCTAAAGTATTTTTTGATACCGCCACTGCCGTTTCGGCATCCGATTTGAATGGTGATTTAATTCTTACCGAAAACTATGCCAGTATGTCGAAAATTACGGAGCATTTAATCAAAAAGGGCAGGAAATCTTTTGGTTTTATCGGTGATATCAATTACGCCAAATCAAATTGGGAACGTTATGACGGTTTTTCCAGAACCTTGCTTCAGTATGGCATGCCCGTTCATCCGGAGCTATGCCTGACAAGCTCCATTGGCATTGATACCTATAAGGAAGAGATTGAAGATTTTCTGGGCAGCCTTCCTTATATGCCGGATGCTTTTGTCTGCGCCAACGACTATGTAGGCTGTATCCTGATGCAGCTACTATCAAAACGCGGAATTCGAATCCCTGAGGATGTCGCTCTCTCCGGTTTTGATGCGAACATGGAGAATCCTCTGGCAGAGAATCTGACCACGGTGCAGGTATTCAATCAGGATATCGGCTTTCGCCTGGCACTACAGATTCTCTACCGCATTCAACACCCGGATGTTCCATATGAAATCACCTATGTGGCCACCAGGATTATCTTCCGTAGCTCGACGGCTGATTTTGAAGCTTGAAGCTTAACTGGAAGATACACTACAGGTCCCGGTTTCCGGAGATTCAAGGGGCAAGAGAGCGTTGCTTTGTCATAGCAAATATAAATAACGCAAAAAATACAACTAAAATGTAAATATAAAGATAAGAGGGTCCGTGACCTTTCTTCGCACGCAGATCGAAAGACCGTGCATTACAGGAAAGTCAAGACCCTCTTATATTATGTAATAATTCGTATTGCTTTACCATAGCTATCTCAGCTGTCCAAGTTCCTCTGTAAACGTTGATATGCTTTCATTGCATTGCATCATTCCCATTCGTTTTACAGCAACTCCTTGATTTCATTTCTACCGATCTCCAAAATAGACATCCAGTTTCTTCACAAATTCCTCTGGAACCTCTCTTTGAAAGGGCATAACCTCTGCCTGTGCCAGACGTTCGGCAATACACCCCAGCACGCAAGCACTCCTTTTTAAGGACCAGGGAGAAATGAAGTCGATCGTATCATAGCGTGTATGCATTCCAAAGCCGTCCCGGTTAAGCGTCATGGCAGGAATACCTTTCCATGCAAAGGTATTAGAATCGCTTCCCCATATCCCATTGATAAAAGAAACTCCCATCCCTTCCTCGTGAACCACATAAGAAAGCATCTGGCAGACAGCGGCATCCGCCGTAACACCGATTACGGTCCCGCCGATTAACTGCCCGGCAAGATCCACATTCATATTAAACCGATGCCGTGGCAATTCCTCCTCATGCTCCCTAACATAAGCCTGACTTCCGCAAAGCCCTGTTTCCTCCGCACCAAACCAGATAAATTCCATGGTTCTCCGTGGTGGATTCTCTGTGAAATATTTAGCAACCTCCATGATTAAGGCAGCACCTGCCAGATTATCATATGCACCGGGACCCTGTGGAACCGAATCGTAGTGGGCACTTAGCGTTAGTATTTCCTCCGCCTTATCCGTCCCTTTGATCCTTGCCACGATATTTTGGGAGACACGAGTCACTTTCTTCTGCCGCAGGGTCAGCTTTACCCGAGAGGCTCCTTTTTCAACCAGCTCTACCGCATCCTTATAATGCAGATTCACTCCCTGAATAGGAGTTTTCTCCACGCTTCTAAGGGTATATCCGGCAGGCTTTAAATCTTCTTCTGTATCGATCGGGGTGCCTGACACGGTCACAAATCCCACCGCCTGTGCGTTAACAAGCTTTTGATACATTTCTTTTCTTACCGGACCGTTTACCATAACGATCTTTCCCTTCGCATAGGAAAGGCTGATTTCATCTCCGTTCTCGATATAAAGAAACGGTGCCTCCACGCCTTCTCCCGGAGTATCCCCACATCCTTTATAGCCGGTCACACGGTATTCCTTCTCATATGGTTCGGTAACCACCAGGCATTCCTCCGTTACCTCATATGCAGAAAATTCAAATTCCTCCAAGCGTCCGGTAAGCCCCAGCTTCTGAAGGTCCTTCTGGATTTCCTCCGCTGCCCTTCGCTCTCCGGGAGTTCCCGCCTCACGGATATAATGAAGCTTTTCTACAAATTCATACTGTCTTGATCCGCTGATTTTATTCCAGTCCATTTCTGTCCTCCTCATAATTCGCAAATGATGTCTTGTTTTACATTTCCTCTAATGCTTTTCTTGCCTGCCGAATATTTTCCTCCCCGGTACGATAAATGGTATATTCACTGAGGGAGGGCAGCCCCATATTCACTTCCTTTTTACGGTAACGCATAGCGCTGTCCAAAGCTTCTTTTCCTGACATGTGATAGGCAGTCACACCGGAATCCGGATATACTCTGCGTATTGCATCGGCATTTACACCGCCCCCCGCCTGGATGCAGATTCGTCCCCCGCTCTTTTCCACCAGACATTTCAGAAGCGGGATCCCTTTTGTACAGGCATTTTTCTGCCCGGAGGTAAGAATCGTATCCATCCCCAAGCTTATCGCCTGTTCCATCGTCTCATAGGGATCCGTGCTCATATCAAATGCCCGGTGCAGCGTGACAGACATTCCTTCTGCCTCTTCCATCAGACCGGACATTGCCTTCATATCCAAAGTGCCCTCCGGATTCAGAATACCAATCACAACCCCTTCGGCTCCCAGTTCCCGGAACATCCTAACTTCTTCCTTCATCACCAAATATTCATAAGCAGTATAACAGAAATCTCCAAAACGCGGACGGATTAATGCATGCATTCGGATTTGACTGTGTTTTCGGATCTCCTCAAACAGCTTGGGACTGGGCGTTGTTCCTCCGATCACGAGGTTTCCGCATAGTTCAATTCTTGTGGCACCGCCGCGCTCCCCTGCCAGAACAGATTCCACCGAATCCGCACATACTTCCAATATAAAATCCTTCATACTTCTCCTCATTTCTGCGCAGCTTTATGTACGGCATAGAGTTTGCGGATGAACGCGACAAACCCCTGCGAGTGAAAGCCGCTTTTAAAGCCGCTGCACAACTTAAGCCATGCAGCGGCTTCCATTTTTATTCTCTACCAAAAGTATGATTGAGGTCAAGCAAGCTTGGATCTCCTCATTCCGTTTGTATTATATCATGAACTAAAAACATGTTCATGATCTTTGGCTCCGATCGCATATCGCAAGCGAGCTTACATATGCTCACTACGCTGTTATTATATCATGAACTAAAAACTGTTCATGATCTTTGGCTCCGATCGCATATCGCAAGCGAGCTTACATATGCTCACTACGCTGTTATTATATCATGAACTAAAAACATGTTCATGATCTTTGGCTCCGATCGCATATTGCAAGCATGCTTGCATATGCTCACTACGCCGTTATTTATCATATTCAATTTTTCTTAACAATAAACGTTTCTCCCATAAAAACTAATCCCACAAAAGCTGCTTAAAAAGCAGCTTTTGTGGGATCATATTATCTTTATTTATTCTTTTCTTCAATAAAACTGTCTAATTGCTTATTTGCCTCTTTAACTACATTATCAATACCGTTGTCCTTTAGTTTCTGAATAAACTTCGGCAATGCATCATCCGGATTTACGCTTCCTGTGTTAAGTGAAAGTGCATATTCCGCCGCAACATTCGCTAAAGCCCCCATTTGATCATTAACATCCGTTGAATCAAATGTCCATCCAAGAATAGGAATCTCACCGGCAGCACCATAATAAGCTTTATAATTATCCCAGAAGTCTCTTCCCTGATCTTCCAGTGGAGGTAGCTGGGTAATATTACCCATACCGTTTGCCCATGGTTTATAGTCACTCCGTTTATCGGTGAATTTGACTTCGCCATCGTTAACTAATTCATAATGCTCCCCTTCGATACCATAATCAAGCAGTGTAAATAAATACGGATCTGTATTTAATAAATCAAGGAACATCATAGCACGCTCCGGGTTTTTACATGTTGTAGAAATAGCCATCATAGCGCCTTGTGAAGATGTGGTATCAACATAAGCCGGTGTACAGGGAACCATTGCAACTTTAAAGCCACGTTCCTGTGTTGCCTGATCTTCATATCCAAGAGCATAGCTCTGTGTACCAATGAGATATTTTCCGGTAAGCTGAGTGGCCTCACGTGCTGGAATTGCCTGGTCGGCATTTCCCATAGCGGGATCAATATATCCGGCTAAATAGTACTCTCTAGTCTTTTCTGTAAATTTCTTGTATTCCGGAGTTTCAAATTTACTTAAAATCTTGTTGCCGTAAGCGCCATCTGCTGCAGTATCCTTAGGGTTGATATAATAGGAAAGAATATTGTTGGATGATGCATCACCGGTAACCATGATCGAATTGGTAACCATTCTTTCAAGAACAGCGCCCTCGATTAAGAGTGGATAGAAGTCATCTCCCTCTCCTGCTTTTACCTTTGCAAAAATATCTCCAAAACCATAATAATCGGTATTTTTGATATCATCAAGGGTATAGCCGTATTTCTCCAGCAATGGTACGTTGACATCCCAGCAATTCTGCGTTGCGATATCTTTATAACCCGGTACCGCATAGGTACCAAGACCCTCCGCACCTTGCACCACGGCTCCATTCGTCAGCACCTCAGGAAGCAGCGCCCATGTATCGGAAGCATATTTTTCAATCAGGTTGTTTTCCGGGTCATCCAGACGTACCCAAGACCCCTTCTTTGCAAATTCATAGTACGCATTCGAAGTCCATGCGCTGGTGAAATAGATGTCTACATCGTCGCCGCCTAAGATTGAAAGTACAGCCTTATTCGTAGCAGTAGCGTCAAAGTCATCCCAAGATCCCCAGATTGGTTTCAGAGTAACATTCAGTTTCTCTTTCAGGTAGTCATTGGCTTTTGCTAGAACTGCGGTATCATCTGAGACATCACTGCCGCAAAGGAACCATGTTAGTGTTACAGGTTCAGAAATGTCAATTTCTGCTTTTGCATCATCCTTATCATCCGTTGCCGGTTCTGCATCGTCTTTGCTAGCCTCCGTTGTCGGTTTTGCGTTCTCTACATTTTTGTCAGTTTCCTTTTCTTTTGGAGAACAAGCAGTCAATAGCATTGTCAGCATTACGAGTGTAAGAAACATCGATAATACTTTTTTTTTCATGAACAACTCCTCCTAATTAAATTATTTTATATGTAAGCAGCTGGCATATTACCAACTGTTCTTACCCCTTTACAGAACCGATGGTGAGCCCAGATATGATATAACGTTGAAAGAAAGGATAGGCGCAAGCAATGGGTATAACAATTAATACCACCAGAGCCATACGCAGGCTGTCTTGCGGAAGATCTGCCATAATCTTTGCCGCTTCGGCACCGATCTGTGCGCTATTGCGCACCAGATAATCCACTTGATTTTGCATTTTCATCAGTAAATACTGCAGCGGAACATATTTTGCATCCTGTATATATAAACTTGCTATAAACCATTCGTTCCAGTATGCCAATGCATTTAACAAAGCAACTGTAGCGATACCGGGCTTTGCAATGGGTACAATAACTTTGAACAAGGTATTATACTCGCCGCTACCATCGATTGCAGCAGCCTCAATCAGCGATACAGGTACGGAGCTTTGAAAAAACGTTCGCATAATAATGAAGTTGAACGGATTCACCAGCATCGGTACAATCAGCGCTGCATAATTATCCTTGAGTCCCAGCAGACTTTTACACACCACATAGGTAGGAGCAAGTCCACCGCCGAACATCATGGTAAAGAAGCTGAAGAAAGTGAAAAATTTACGGTATTTAAAATCCACACGGAACAATGCATAGGAGTACAAGACGCAAATCAATACGCTTAGAATGGTACCCACTATGGTTACAAAAAAGCTGTTAAAGTAAGAACGCCAGAGCTGGTCTCCCAGATCAATCACGTACCGATATGCCTGCACTCCCCATTCAATTGGCCTAAAAGAGTATCCAATTTGCCGAATACTTTCTTCCGATGAAAAGGAAATAATAACCACAAAGATAAACGGAATAATACAAAGGAAACAAAATAAACCAAGAATAATATGTATAATAACCTCTGATGGTATACTTACAGCATTGAGACGCCTACTGCGTCTATGTTTCAAGTAAACAACTTCATTTCTATTACGACTCATCCTTTCTCCCCCTCCCTAAAACAGACTGCTGTCTTCATCAATTCTGCGAACAATCGTATTGGCTGTCATAATGCATACGAAGCCTACTATGTTTTGCAGCAAACCTGCTGCTGCACTCATACCGATATCGTTGGTAGCGGCAAGAGCTCGGTAAACATAGGTATCAATAACCTGCGTTACAGGGAACAGTGGGCCGGAATTCTTTGGCACCATATAGAACAAACCAAAATCTGCATTGAAAATCCTACCTACATTCATGATAAAAAGAATCGTAATCATCGGCCTTAGATGCGGCAGCGTTATATAACGAATCTGCTGCCATTTACTTGCACCATCGATACTTGCTGCTTCATATTGATTTGCATCAATTCCGGTAATAGCCGCCAGATATAAAATCGTAGAATAACCAGTGTACTTCCACACATTGGCAATTGTCAAAATGACTGGCCACGGCTTCGGATCACTATACCAGTTATATCCCGTTATACCCTGATTTTTTTGCATATGTACGATAAGCCCCCTGGTAGGATCAAGGAATGCCAGAACAAAGTAACTGGCAACCACCCAGCTTAAAAAGTACGGAAAAAACATTAATGTCTGGTAGGTCTTTGCTACAAATTTATTCGTTACTTCATTTAACATAATGGCGAAGGAAACCGAAATCACAAGACCTAATACAATCCACAGTGCATTATATCCAATGGTATTCACAATCATCTTCAATGCATCTGAAGTAGCAAATAAAAATTTAAATTTATCTAATCCTACCCATGGACTATTTTTAATATTATTAATAAATGATGGTGCTTTTGTATAGATTCTGTAATCCTTAAAAGCAATTACAATACCGAGCATCGGTAGGTAACGCAGCAGAATGAGCCAAATCGTTCCAGGCGCAACCATACTGAGTAAAGATAACGTTTTTTTTCTACTGGCGAAACCCTGCGATGCTGACTTTACCTTAGTTGACTTTTTAGACATAATAGATACTCCCCCCTTTAGTGTTCTCTGAATAATGTGCATTAAGTATAAAATTTTTGTCATTGGAACTGTTTATTTATGTACATTTTACATAATCATAGAGCAAAAGTCACGGCATCAGGTTGCTATTATTTGTATATAATTGTCTTCTTCGAATAAAGGGAGAGAGATCCGTTACAAAACATACCGTATTATAGATATGTAAAAAAGCATCCTCCTTTCCACGTTAGGAGGATGCTATCCACATAAAAACTATTATTAAGCTCTTACGAAACATTATTATTAAAAAAACCCTACAGCATATCTTTACAATCACCTAAAATCATATTATGCTAAAGACAACAAAAGGAGTAACCGCCCACAAAGTGGTTAGCCTCCTATTAACAGCTTAGTAACTGCCCACAGGACCGCCAAGTCAGGGGGCAGCTATTTTTTATGCTTATTATTCCTATTGTTTAAGATAAGTAAAGCCAAGAATGGCTTGCAGTGCAATGATAATAAGTACGAAAGTAAACTATATGTAACATAATTTATCAATTCAGCATCGCTGAATTTCACCTCACTCCCTTCCGGGAGGCTAACGCACCCTGTCACGATTACTCCTAATTTTATTTTGCCATGTAATACCTATTGGTACAATTGAACATAATATTAATTCTCATATATGACAAAAAGCCGCTGCACAACTCAAGTGAGATAATCTCGCCTAAGTCATGTAACGGCTATTTTCATTTTTCTATGCAAAGTGTGTACAAGTCGTGTACTATACAACCCTCCATACCCTCTGGAACCCTAGTAAAGCAAGGGTTTAGTCCATCGTGTAAGGCATTAAAGCAATATACTGAGACATATTGCTTAGTAACTTAATCCATTGTGTAAGGCATAAGTGCAATATGTCTTGCGCGCTTAACAGCAACGGTTAAAGCTCTCTGATGCTTTGCGCAGTTACCGGTAATTCTTCTGGGAAGAATCTTACCTCTTTCCGATACATATCTCTTTAATTTATTTACATCTTTATAATCAATTTCTGTATGATTCTTATCTGCACAGAATACACAGATTTTCTTTCTTCTACGATTGAAAGGTCTTCTTCTCGAAGAATCGTTTCTATCATTTCTATTTGCTGGCATTTCATGACCTCCTTATCCCAAAAATTATCTAGATATTACGTCTAGTTAAATGGTAATTCTTCGTCTATACCATCCGGAATATTCATAAATCCATCGCCCACTGCTGAGCTTGGCTCTGGTTTAAAATCATTATGCGAACCGCTTTGTTTGTATTCAGATGCATTTTGAGCTGCTTTACTTTCAGCAAACTCAACCTCCTCTAATACAACATCGGTTGTGTAAACCTTTTGTCCGTCTTTATTCGTATAACTACCTGTTTGAATTCTACCAACAGCTGCCATCTTCATACCTTGTCGGAAATACTTCTCCACAAATTCTGCTGTCTTACCAAAAGTAACACAGCCGATAAAATCGGCATCCTGCGAGTCTGCTCTCTTGAACCTGCGATCCACCGCCAACGTAAATCTTGCAACTGCCGTCGCATTTTCCCCCTGTGAATATCTCACTTCAGGGTCTCTGGTCAAACGGCCCATTAATATAGCTTTATTCATTAAATACTACCTCCCTTTCCATGCGCCTTAGGGGAGAAACTTGCATTACACATCCCGTCTAATGCACAAATATCTGATAACATTCTCCATGATACGAACTCTTTGTTCAATCTCACTCGGAACTGTTGATTCAGCGTCGAATTGGATGAAATAGTAATAGCCTTCCTTCATTTTCTGAATTTCATAAGCTAATCTTTTCTTACCCCAGTCATCAACATTTGTAATTGTACCACCGAATCTGGTGATAAGTTCTTTCACTGATTCTAGCGTTGCTAATCTGGCTTCATCCTCGATTTTTGCATTTACAACTAAGGCTAATTCATATTGATTCATAGTTGTCTTGCACCTCCTTTTGGTCTCTGGCTCTTCCCTTTGCATCCGGCCGACGAAGTAACCCGTCTGCTTAGAAAGAACAAGGAAATTTGTATAACATATCACAGTTAGTTATATTAACATAGTTTTGCAAATAATACAACCTGCATTTTTAACAATAATTGTTTGATTTCTCGACAATTTTACTATAGGAATGTTATTCATATAACCGGCTGTAGTCCGACAGCCTTTTTTGCAATAAGGTTAAGATATCCTCCGGCTCCATATCCTTCGCCAGATCCACCATAATTGCTACCGGCGGTAGGTTTAAGTGAATATTTCGTTTTACCTGCCGTCTCTTCACGGTAGGCAATTTGGATAAAAAGGTATCTATGTTTTTTGGAATTACCGCAATAGCATTCTTATTATATAAGGTTATGATCTTAAATTCTTTTATGTCGTCAAAGGAGATAAACCCAACCGCTCCAAGGGAGGAGTTGTCAATGATTCCGTCCATCGTTATGGTAAGCAGGCTTTTAATTTTAGAGGCCTTGACAAAAGCCCAAAGAAACCCTATAAAAAATATAATCGCGACCGCGATTCCGATGAGCAGACATCCCTTTTTGTTTTTCGTTCCGCCTAAAATCGCTACCGAAACTGCTGCCACCAGCATAAATAAATATGCCATAGTTAGTGCAAATGCTTTATAATTCATTTCTTCAATGACTATTTCCCCCATGGGGTGACCTCCTTAATAAGCTCACATTACTCTAATTGTATCTGTTTTATTTCCGAAATTCAAGCACCAAACCAGGTAATATTTATAGCAGTCTTTGTGAAAAAACCACGAAATTTGAGATAAAAACCGAGTATGGTAAACAGAACTTCTGTTTGCATTTCATAAACAAGAAAGAGTATCGCTTGCAAAACTCTAACGCCGAGCACGGTCAGCATCGCTGGCAAAATATAATACGTGTGAGTGCGTCATCCCAATGCGAACTATGTTCACATGGAGCATTTTTTATTGAATAGGATGAACTTTCCTATTTAATTAAAAAAGCCCTAATCTTATAAGTAAAGACTAGGACCTGAGAGTTCCCTCTGGGAGGATATCCTATTAATGATATTTTGTAAACTTTTCAATATAGTTATCAATACAGTGGTCGATAATTTTTCCGGCTTCCTCCGGCCCGCCGAACTCATTTACCGCCGTCTCCTTGTTCTCAAGCTCCTTATAAACACTGAAGAAATGCCTCATTTCCGTAAAAATATGGCTTGGTAGTTCCTCAATATTCGTGTACATATTATAAGTTGGATCATTAAATGGTATCGCAATTATTTTCTCATCTGACATACCATTATCGATCATCTTCATAACACCGATCGGAAAGCAGCGTACCAATGACATTGATTCAATCGGTTCCGAGCATAATACTAATACATCTAACGGATCCAAGTCATCTCCGTAGGTTCTTGGGATAAATCCATAATTTGCGGGATAATGCGTAGAAGTATATAGAATACGATCTAGTATTATTAAGCCCGTCTCTTTGTCCAGCTCATATTTCTTCTTGCTGCCTTTTGAGATCTCGATTACTGCAATAAAATCATCCGGTTTGATTCTGTCAGGATTAATGTCATGCCATATGTTACTCATTTTAATCTCCATGCCTTTCTTCGCAACCTGCAAACTTTGAGCCGCAGGCTCAAAGTTGCGTGTGAAAGATTTATCTTTCACGCTAGTACCTCTTTCTTCTAGCAAATTCTTATCCGATTGATACCTTATCTCTTAAATAAGTTTGCCCCAAATAATTAATTATAAGTCACTGTTTAACTATATTGAATCCGGAACATAATTTCAAGTATTTTTTTGATTAATTTTCACGCAGACAGACATTTCACCTTTGCCACGGTTATTCCAGCAACAATAAGGCTCATTTACTGGAGATTTGCTTTCATTCAAAAAGCCTTAACCCATGCACAGTTTCTTTAGTTAACTTAATTTTTGATAAATCCACTTCTTTCCCATTCCCGGGAAGGAAGGTATTCTCTAGAATGCTGTCCTTTAAGATAAGCTCAAACCACGTTGCAGCAAGAGCATAGCGGCCATAAAGATAGCTCATATGAAAGCCGTCCCTACATAAGCTGATACCGCCATTGGCATAGTCAAATGCCGGTTCCATACGAAGCTTTTGAATTACTTCTCCGCTGGGAATTATCTTTAAGGAACGCTCCTTCGATAATTTGTGATAAGCTTCTACGATTGCCCGATACATTTCCCCCTGATCCTTATGATACTTTGTAAAATCCGGATGATCCGAATCGGTTTCATACGCCCAAGTCTGATGAAGAAGCTGTTCTGAACCCGGGGTATATTCCCTGACATATTCTGCGATATTCCCCAGATAGGGATAATAGGTACTGAAAATACCGCTGTCTCCGCTCACCTGCTGAAGCGTAACATAATCCCAGGCTTCCTCCTGCAGTGCTTGCTTAATCGAGATTTTTCTTCCCGTAGCCTGCCCATTCAACTCATAATCATAAAGTGCTGCATCGGCAATAATATTGTTCCAGTGCGTCTCTAACGAGCATCCTCCAATATATAGATTTACCACTTTAACATCCTTACCTGCTGCCTTTGCAATATCATGCAGATAGACCGTTGCATCCTGAGAAAAGCTGTTTCCGATTGCTAAAATCTTTATCATACTGTCGTCCTCTTTCCTTCTTTTGGTAGTGTTTTGTTAGAATGATTAGCTCGACAAAAGCCTTCTTAACAAATCGTCTTCATCAATTTGCACAAAGGAAAACTTAGGTAATAGGAAACAATATTTTAATTCGCAACTGTTTGAAGTCGTTGGTACTTAGATCATATGTTTTATGATCTTATGTACCATTACGTACTTCGACCCAAGGATTGTGTATTGTGCAATGCTTTGCGGGACTGCGTGTTGCGAATGAAATTTGTTTCATATTACTTGTCAACACATATATCGTGCAAATTGACGACGTTGAGTTTATAAATCGGCTTTTGTCACTCCTATCTTAGATCTCCGTGGAGATCTCATAATGACCGGTCTTAAGAACCATCCTAATGGTCTTATCCTCCACCTGATATGGTAAACCGAATTTCTCCAAAGCCACGCCATTTATTATCAAGGTACTGCTATCCGCATTGGTTAGGACCAAATCTGCCTGTGCATGAAATGGTATAGAAAATGTATAATGCAGCTGATTCTCTTCATATTTCCAGCCGCTTTCATATAATCCTGCCGCGGTATATATATCTGCTACGGCATATTGCAATTGTTTATCCGGCTGCGGTGCCAGGCGAATCCTTCGAAAACCTGGATATTCTTCTAGCGGATTGATTCCGCACATATTGCGATACATCCATTCCACAATAGAACCGTAAGCATAGTGGTTCAACGAGTTCATACCAAGCTCGCCAAAGTTTCCATCCGGAAGCAGGGAGTTCCATCGCTCCCATATGGTTGTAGCGCCAAGCTTGACCTCATAGAGCCAGCTGGGAAACTCTTCATTCAGTAAGAGGCGGTATGCCAGATTGTTGTATCCATTCTCCGACAGTACTCTGCATAAATACGACGTACCAACAAAGCCGGTCTTTAGATAATACTTGTTCTTTTCCAGATTGGCACGCAATCCCTCGATCATTCTGCCTTTATATTTCTCCGGTACCAGATCCATGAACACCACGAGGACGTATGCCGTCTGGGTGTCCACAGCTAACCTGCCTCGGGGCGATACGAATTCTTCACAGAAGGCTTCCTTTATTTCCATGGAAAGTTGATGATATTCCTTGGCTTCCTTTTCCTTTCCTAAGATTCTCGCCGCCTTTGCTACCAGCTCGGAGGAGTAAGCATAGTATGCCGTCGCGATCAGATCCGTCGGTGTTCCGCCAAAGGGATCATATTCGCCTGCTCCGTCCAGTGCCAGCCAATCGCCAAAATGGAAGCCGGTGTTCCAGAGTCTCTTACCGTCATCCTGCTTTCGAATGTAATCCACATAGGCTTTCATACTGTCAAATTGCTGCGTAAGGATCGTTTTGTCTCCATAATGAAGAAATAGGTTCCAGGGAATGACTGTCGCCGCTTCCGACCACGCACTGGATCCACCGGACAGTGTGTCATTTCCCCCATGACTCATACCAAAGGTTGGCACCACATGGGGTACAATACCCGTTCCGATCCGGCTCTGCTCTTTCGCAAGGTCATATAGGAACTTATGATAAAAGGCATCGCAGTCCATATTAAAGCAGGCGGTTCCGGAAAATACCTGCGCATCACCTGTCCAGCCCATTCTCTCGTCACGCTGCGGGCAGTCCGTCGGAACATCCAGGAAATTCCCCTTCTGCCCCCATAATGCATTCTGAACCAGGCGATTCACCATCGGATTCGAGGTCTCAATATTTCCTCTCAGCTCCAGAGCGGAGTATACCACGCATCCGGTAAAATCTTCTGCATTGACCTCGCCGTGCCATCCCTCTACTTTAATATAGCGAAAACCATAGAAGGTAAAATGAGGCTGTACCTCCTGCGGCGTGCCATCCGAGATAAACTTAAATTCTGCCTTTGCCGAACGGAGATTCTCCCTGTAGAAGCAGCCTTCCTGCAATTCTTCCCCATATTGAAGAAAGATAACGCTGTCCTTCGGCGCATGAATCTGAAAACGAACCCAGCCTACCATGTTCTGCCCCATATCAAGGACCGTTTCCTTCTTAGGCGTATGTATTACCTTCACCGGTTTCAGCTCTTCCATGATGCGTACCGGAATACTTCTCCTCGCCTCAAGGAGATTATAATCCATCTCTATATAACGCACCTTTGACCAATTACCATCATCCAAAGAAGTACCAGACCAGCCTTTTCTATAGCGGTTGGCATCCTGGATCTCACCATCGTAGATATTGCTATCAAGGATATACGATGGAGCGGCTTTCCAATCAATATCCGAGCCAATGATTTCTGAGCTGCCATCGGTATATTGAACCACAAGCTCACAAAGTAAGGCAAAGGTATCCCCGTACACGCCGTCCTTTTTATTCTGAAAGCCAAAACGACCTTTATACCAACCATTACCAAGCATTACCCCGATTACGTTTTCCCCTTGATTAACCATGCCGGTCACATCAAACGTCTGATACTGTATCCAGTTATTATAGCTGTTGCAATAGGGGGTGAAATATTCCTCTCCGACCCGTTTTCCGTTCACCTCTGCCTCATATAGACCCAGTCCGCAGATATAAAGTCTTGCCTGTAAGACTTCCTTCTTTAGTTCAAACCTTTTTCTTAACAGAGGATGAATGGACTTATCCTCCCAGCCCGGAGTAATCCATTTTCCGGTCCATGGCTCTTCCATCTTCGCAGTTTCAAACCATGCAACAGGACTTATAACCTCTCCGTTATCCGTCCATACATGCACTCTCCAGTAATACCGAGTCCGGGGCTTCAATTCCATCGGCAGATAAAAACCGATGCTGTCCATATCCTCTCTCTTTCCGGAATCATACAGCAAATGAATAAAATCTTTCTCCTGTGCGACCTGAATCTGGCATGCCTCCTGTACGGCAGCTCCCTCTACTTCCGTGATCCAGCTCAGCTGTGGCTTCCCCAGGGAATACCCCAGAGGATTTACCACATGGTTACATTTCATATCAACTATTCTCATCTTATCCACCATTTCTGCGCTCGCTTGCGCTCTGAATTTGTGTTATAAGTACCCATGATAGAAATACAATGCTTCCCGTTTCTGGTAATAAAAGTTATTATTTTATAGTCATGTTATCATTACTGGTACAAAAGCTCAAGCATATTTTAAGCTAATTTTCTTCATCAAAAACAAGATTATTACCTGATATGAGTGCCATAAGTCATATAAAAACAATGAGCATGAATTGGACCTTATATATTCATTGGCTGCCTTACCTTCCTTGGCATATTCTCCTCCTTGTCTCAAAGCTTAGTGAAAATATAGCACAAGCAGGCTCTATTTTCACCTCAAATCGAACATAAGCAGCCGCCGTCAGTCAGTCTTAGCCAACCTGAATATATATAAGGTCCTATTCATATCAAAATCTTAAAGTGACTTATGACACTCATATCTTACCTGCATTTTTGCAAAGCAAGATTTGCAATATTTACACCAAGAAAGGCGAAGACTTTTCCACATAAATTTACTATAATATAGGAGAATCCATAGGAAAATACATTGATACTATGATTGGAGTGGAAATATGGGAAAACCGGTTATCGCAGTACAATTATATACGTTGAGAGATTTTTGCAAGACACCCGGAGACTTAAAGCAAACCCTTCACCGGGTGAAAGCAATGGGTTATCATGCGGTTCAGGTATCAGGAATTGCTCCGATGGATCCACAGATTGTTAAGGATGCCACAGAGCAGGAAGGTTTGACGGTCTGCGCGACTCACATCAGCTTTGACCGTCTGGGTAGCGACCTGGACGGGGTCATTCGTCAGCATAAGCTATGGAATTGCAGATATGTCGGCATCGGAAGCATGCCGGATAACTACCGGGAGAGCCGTGAGGGCTATATACAGTTTGCCAAAGAGACTTCCGAATATGGAAGACTTCTTGCGCAGGAGGGTCTGACCCTAATCTACCATAATCATAATTTCGAATTCAGAAGCTATGGCAAGGTTACCGGTATGGAGCTTCTATACGAAGAAAGTGACCCGGCGGCTCTGCAGTTTGAGATCGATACCTATTGGGTACAGGCTGGTGGAGCCGATCCCATCTGGTGGATTAGGAAACTAGGGGGACGTATGGATGTCGTTCATTATAAGGACATGGCGCTGAATGAGCAAAGCCAGCAGATCATGGCTGAGGTTGGTGAGGGAAATCTGAACTGGAAGGGTATTCTCGCAGCCTGTGAAGAGACCGGCGTGAAATGGTGCGCTGTAGAGCAGGATGTGTGCCGGAGAGATCCTTTTGAGGCCCTTAAGATAAGCAAAGATAATCTTGCTGCGATGGGCTGTCGCTTCTAAAGCTATTCCGGCTTTACAGTACATATTAGAGAGAGGAAATAGGATGGAGAAAGTACGTTTTGGAATTATCGGTATTGGTAACATGGGAAGCTCCCATGCGATCAGCCTGTTAAAAGGAGATGTCCCCGGTGCAGTATTATCTGCCGTATGTGATATAAATCCATGCCGTCTGGACTGGGCAAAGGAGAATCTGGATGAAAGCGTTATGCTATATGATAATGCCGATGTAATGTTTGACACTGATGGAATTGACGCAGTTATTATTGCCACGCCGCATTATGATCATCCGGGGCTGGCGATTAAAGCATTTGAACATAAGCTTCATGTAATGTGTGAAAAACCTGCCGGCGTCTATACGAAGCAGGTCCGTGAAATGAATGAGGCTGCGAAGGCTTCGGGCACGGTGTTTGGTATCATGTATAATCAAAGGACCAACCCACTGTACCAGAAATTAAAGGATCTGCTTGACTCTGGAGAATTAGGAGAAATTCGCCGAACAAACTGGATCATTACAAATTGGTACCGTTCCCAAAGTTATTATAACTCCAGCAGCTGGCGGGCTACTTGGGCAGGGGAAGGCGGCGGGGTCCTTCTCAATCAGGATCCGCATCAATTGGATCTCTGGCAATGGACCTGCGGAATGCCAAAGCGTGTAAGAGCTTTCTGCGGTTTTGGTAAATATCATGACATTGAGGTAGAAGATGACGTAACTGCTTATGTGGAATATGAAAATGGAGCAACCGGTGTATTTGTAACCTCGACCTCTGATACTCCCGGAACGAATCGTTTTGAAGTAAGCGGTGACCGCGGTAAAATCGTTATTGAGGATGAGAAGCTTACCTTCTGGAGGAACCGAATCAGTGAACCGGAATTCAATGCCACCTTTAAAGGCGGTTTTGGTTGTCCGGAGGTTTGGAAATGTGAGATCCCTGTTACAGGATCCAATCTCCAGCACATTGGTATCCTAAGGAACTTCGTGGATGCGATTACCAAAGGCTCCAAGCTCTTGGCTCCTGGGGAGGAAGGTATTCTTGGATTAACCATATCCAATGCCATGCACCTGTCTGCCTGGACGGATTCATGGGTGGATCTGCCAATAGATGAAGAATTATTCCTGTCCAAGCTTCAGGAAAAAATACAAGGATCCACTTATAAAAAGACAACAATCGCAAAAACCCTGGATGTGCGGGGAACCCATTAAGAATGAAGGGATCGAAAGACATCTTATTCTCTTTCAAACAGTGCATTACAGGAAGACTATAGATTCTCTTTGAATTTACATTGTTTTGTAGTAACCCCACATAGAGTTTGTATCTGCATGGCACTGCAAATTGAATTACGCACAAAAGTTGTGAAGAAATGAGATAAAAATCAATTTAATCGAAAGGTATGGACGAAGAATAATGAAAGAAATACTGGGTTTTGGTATCATCGGCTGCGGTAACATTAGCGGCACCCATGCTGCTGCCATAAGTGAGCTTGCGGATGCAAGGTTAATATCCGTATGCGATATCCTGCCGGAGAAAGCGAAGAAGCTGGCGAATAAGTATAACTGCCTGTATGATACAAGTATTGAAAGCCTCCTAAATAGAGAGGACATTGATGTTATCTGTGTATGTACTCCCAGCGGAATGCATGCTGATCACGGTATCCTTGCCGCCAAAGCAGGAAAGCATGTCATCGTAGAGAAACCCATCGAGGTAACCCTTGAGGCTGCGAATGCTTTGATTACTGCCTGCCGTCAGGAAGGTGTTGAATTAAGCGTAATCTCTCAACACCGTTTTGATGATGATATCGTAAAATTAAAGGAAGCCATCCGGGAAGGCAAGCTAGGACAGCTTAATTTCGGGGGCTCGCATACCAAGTGGTTTCGCAGCCAGAAATACTATGACAGCGGGGATTGGAGAGGCACCTGGGAACTTGACGGCGGCGGTGCCCTGATGAATCAATCCATCCACTATATCGACCTGCTTCAATATATTATGGGACCTGTGGAAGAGGTCTTTGCTTATTGTGCTACCAGAGCGCATACGAATATCGAGGTCGAGGATATCGGTATCGCAACGGTCCGATTCGCAAGCGGTGCAGTTGGAATCATCGAAGGCAATACGGCAGCCTTTCCCGGCTATTATGCAAGACTGGACATCTACGGCAGTGATGGCAGTGCTGTCATAATCAACGATAAGATACAGAATTGGAACTTAAAATGCGAAGGCGTGACCGAGGCTGATTTCGGTAATACCCGAAAGGAAGATACCTATTCCAATTCCGGGGCGATTAAGGGCTGGGCATCCACACCGGGCGTATGGCACACTTCTCACTTAAGACAGATTGCAGATGTGATAGCGGCTGTCAAAAGCGGAGCATCCCCGAAGATTACCGGGGAAGAAGGTTTGAAGCCTTTGTCTATCATACTTGCTATCTATGCATCTGCAAGGACCGGAAAACCGGTTACTTTGCATAATCCTTCGGAGAGCAGCCGACAATCCTCTTAAAGGCTTTGTAAAAGTTTGAATAATCTCCAAAACCTATGGCATAGGGAATCTCCAGTACCGGTACCCTCTTCTTAAGAAGCTCCTGCGCTTTTATAATCCGTTTATAGGTAAGGTACTCATTGATTGTAAATCCCGTGCTTTTCTTAAAAATATGGGACAGGTAGAACTTACTAATATAGAATTTATTTTCAAGGAGATCCAGGCTGATTTTTTCATCCATGTGATGATTCATGTACTCCAGAATATCAACAATCTTTTCATTATTCCCTACCGGAACCGTGACAATATCCTTATTCCTGGAATATATCTTGTTAATCTCAATCAACATCTGCAGGAACAAAAGCTTAATCATAAAATGATTCTCCGGTGTATCCTCCTGGGACAGCTCTTCTATTCTGTCCCAGAGCTCTGAGATATTACTTGCCAGGGCTTCTTTACCATCGATCCGGTTAAAGAAGCCAAGCTTTCTGTGCTCCAGGTAATAGAATGGATTAAAGGTCTCCCCCTGTAGGAAAGAGGAAGCAAATTCCGGTTTGAAATGAATGAATTTACGCTCATAAGCCTCCTTAGAATGGAAGATGATCCGGTGCAGCTCCCGCCGATTCGTAATAATAATATCATGGGGCTTTAGCTGATAAGCCTGCCCTTCGATATAGTAGGTCAGATCACCGGATATATAGTAATACAGCTCATAGCAGTCATGGATATGCGTTGTAATATCATTCGGTGACGGATTATAAGAATGATCATACACAAACCCATTCATACGAAAACCATAATGGATATTCTTCATGTTCCTGCCCCCTTCCTCTTCTTCCTCTGTATATTCTGATTATACTATAAACAAAATCACGATTCTATCTCACTGCTTGGTAAAATGATCATTGTTTCTCTATTTCTTCGATTTATTCTGCATATTGACTCTACCTGCCAAATAATTTCGCAAATCCTTTGCGTCAATGGTAATCTGTTTCATCGTATCACGTTCTCGCATCGTGACTGAACCACTTTCCAGCGTATTATTATCTATTGTTATTGCAAATGGGATACCAATTGCATCGCCTCTGCGATATCGCTTTCCGATATTACCCGCATCATCATAGGACACCATAAAGTACTTCTTTAGCTCCTTATAAATTTCAATGGCTTTTTCCGAATGCTTTTTCTTCATCAGCGGGAGAATATTCGCTTTGATAGGAGCAAGAAAAGGATTTATTTTTAACAGCTGCCTCGTGTCTCCGCCTTCCATTTCTTCTACGGTAAGTGCTTCAAATAAAACAGCTAAGAATATTCGATCCAATCCATACGTAGACTCAATTATATACGGAAGATATTTTTCATTTAAACTTGAATCAAAGTATTCCATGCTCCTTTTTGAAAATTCCTGATGTCTTTGTAAATCAAAATCCGTTCGGTTATGCGTTCCGTTAACTTCTCCCCAGCCAAACGGGAATAGATACTCAATATCACACGCCGCTTTTGCATAATGTGCCAGCTTTTCATGATCATGAAAGCGCAAATGCTCCTTATCAAGTCCGATAAATTGGAAAAATCCCATTCCATAGTTCTTAAAATATTCGTACAATGCATCATCCTTGCCCTTCTTGCAGAAGGTTTGATATTCCATCTGTTCAAACTCAATTGTTCGGAAAGTAAAATTACCGGGAGTGATTTCATTTCGGAATGCCTTTCCGATTTGCCCGATACTAAATGGAAGCTTCGTTCTCATCGTACGAAGTACATTATTATAGTTAACATATTCACCCTGCGCATTTTCCGGTCTTAGATAAACCGTATTCGAAACATCCTGTGTCACTCCGCGTTGTGTGGCAAACATTAGATTAAATTGCCGAATATCCGTGAAATTCGATTTGCCGCATTTGGGGCAGAGGACTTTTTTCAATCGGATAAACTCTAGCATCTCCTCTTGAGACATGGCATCCGCATTTACTGTGGAATCAAAATTTTGAATTAATTATCGGCTCTGTGCCTTGTCTTACATTCTTTGCAGTCCAAAAGCGGGTCGGTAAAGCTGTCTAAATGACCGCTTGCTTTCCATACCATCGGATTCATCAAGATATCGGAATCCACTTCATAGCTATTGTCTCTTGTTTGAATAAAATAATAGCGCCATGCATCCTTCAAGTTGTTTTTCAGCCTTGTTCCAAGGGGACCGTAATCCCACGTGTTTGCCAATCCGCCATAGATTTCACTACCCTGAAATATAAATCCGTACTGGTTACAATAAGCCATCATCTCTTCCATCGTTACATTACCCATTGTCGCTACCTCCTAAAATTTAATTTTTATAATCAGCAATCCCTTTACTTTTTCCGAATCAAAAAGTCCGCTCCAAGCTTTATGCTTAGGGCGAACTTTAAATTTTACGTCCGTGGTACCACCTAAATTCAGTAAGAATATTACTACTCCTATCTGCTCTCTGCCAGCACGAGATTAATCTTTATGCTGCTTCCCTGATAACGGCGGAAACCCCGGTGTAATCTACTCGGAATCCTTTCAATTAACGACTCAAAGGTGCCTTCTATAGTTTTGTTATGAAGATTCTCACCACCCATCTTCTCTCTGAAAATAACGCCAATATATACTATTCCTTCTCATAGCCTTTGCTGTATTTTTATATACAATAGCCCATTGGGATGTCTTTGTCAACTAGAAAATTGTCTTACTTCCCCTATACTATCGTTCACCCATTCAAAGGGCTTTCCACTGCTCTTGTCACAAAGCATCCGTGAAAGTTTAATCTCTCTTAAATAATGCCACGAATCTGTCCCAGACCGTTTCGTCCTGATCTGCTGCGACCAGTTCTTCCGTTTCTCTTATCTTTGGCAGCTTAATTTCTTCACATCTTAGGACAAACTGAACCAATCCAACATTCTTATTTTTCGATGACACAAAGGAGACCGCCTCAAAATCCGTACCTCTGTAATCCTCCGTCAGTTTATCAATCTCCTCTTGGATTCGATCCGGCATCTGTGAGGTCTCATCCTCTAGCCGTGCCGTGCCGTCATGCAGATCGGATATTCCATTGCTCAGACTGCCAACTCCATCGGCAAATTCGGAAATTCCGGTATTAAATGTATCGTATCCATCGGACATTTTTCCGACACCCTTCATATATTCTCGGAGACCTTGATCAAACTTTGTATATTGACCGGACAGCTCCGAAAGCCCCTTCGATAACTGCTCCAGCTGCGCCGTGATATCCGTACTGGACATGGAGCCATTCATTTTATCCGAAATCCCATCCAGTGCTCCCGAGATTCTACCCAGATTCACAGTCACATTTTCAAGTGCAGGTGCAACCGAGGCAAATGCGGGTTTCACCTGACTATAGGCTCCCTTCACCGCTTGCCCTGCCATATAGGAGGCGTAAAGCCGGTTTAGCAGCTGGCGCTGGCTATCATTTGCATCCGAAAACTCTGCACGGATCATCTCCTGCGTAATTGCATCCTTCGGAATATTTTGCATCGTCGTATCCAGAGCGCTATAAGCCAGCGCGTATCCATCCTTAAGATCATTAAGGCCGCCGGAGATTCCCTTAAGACCCTGCGATAACTCTTTAAGTGCCGGCGGAAGCTGTGTCAGATCACCCATGTCCGCTCCGTCAGAGCCCTTTAACGCTGCGGATATGGTAGCAAGGGCTTCCTTTATCTGAGAGGATGCGCTTGTAATCTGCGATGAATTCTTCTTTAACTCGGATAACCCATTCTTAAATTCAAGAGATCCATCTTTTAAGCCGTCCGCACCTTTTTTCAGTGCATTTGTACCTTCCGATAATTTTCCAACCCCATCATTCAGATCCGCAATTGCTTCCGGAAGCTTATTCAAATCCTCCAGCATTCCGTCCATATCCGGAAGTTCCAGACTCATGGAGAATGGCACAGCTGACAGCTCAATTCCGCTCATAGAAAAGTCATTCATATCGGCTTTTACCCAAAAATCTGCGTTATTTTTTGGAAGAACTGTATAGGAAAGGACCGTATTCTTACCCGCATAGGCAACGGTAGCACCCGGAGCACTGATTTCACTACTCTTATCCGAAGCTAAGGTCAATGTTATCTGCATCATATAATGAGTAAAGAAAGCCGGATCTACGGCAGGATTTTGTTTGGTTTGAATATGAATACCCAGCTCTCCCGATTTACCTGCCAGATCCTGCGGTAAGATACCGGTCCCATCAAGCTCATAGGATATTTTAACGACCCATGGTAAATCACGTGCTTTCTGATTACCCTGGTAGTAGAAGTTCCCCTCGTCTGCCTGGAAAGAAACCTCATCTTCATTTTGTATGATCGGCTGGCTCTTGGTTAGGTTCTGCACCGATTTATAATCCCCATAATCGGTTATACTGCCTCCTTTTTCTACTTCAAAATGATTAACAACATATACCGCATCTATATTGCCATCTGCCGCAAGCTTTGCGTAAACCACTTCATTTTTATTTTTAACCTCTGCTGCACCCTGATCCGCCACCGCAGTCGAATTCGTCTTAGCATTTTCTTCGGCTGCATTTATGGTTCCCGGTACCGCAGCAGTAATCCATAAAATGGCTGCCAACCAGGTAGAAATCATTTTATTTTTTTTCATAAAATCCTTTCCTTTCATTACTTTTATTTTAATAGGCGTTTGCGAAACGCTGTAATGCGCATAAATACTGGATATTAATAAACATATTATTTGGTATCTGATCACCATTTTTAAGATGAAATAAGTATTCATGTTTCAAAACAATAATCATTAAGCCAAAATAGCATTGATAATGGTTAAATATTAGTGTTTTATCTTAAAATGTGGATAACCACTCCAGTAAATATAAATTATTCAAGAAATAGTTTCACAATTACCTATTTTAATTAGGATTAGCCCGACAAAAGCCTTCTTAATAAATCATCTTCATCAATTTGCACAACACTTTCGTTTGATTCACAATCTTCTTTTTAAAGTCGTTTCGCTGATTCCCCGGTCAAAAAGGAGCAGCATCGCCGGTAAGAAGCTGAGAACCATAATGAAGGAGAAAATGGTTCCTCTTCCAAGCAGTCGTCCGATGTCCGCTGCGGCTGAATTGGATGATGTTTTATATAAGGTAAAGCCTGCAATGGACAAGGTCGAGGCGGATACCAGGATGGATTTGAAGGTTTCTCCTAAGGACTTATGAATTGCTGCTTTCTTCGGCAGCTCTCTTCGGTTAACCAGATAATGATCGGTAAGCAAAATCGCATAGTCTACCGTTGCTCCCAATTGCACGGTACTTAACACCAGATATCCGATAAAATTGATCTCCGTTCCCATAAAATATGGTATCGATAAGTTAAACCATATCCCCGCCTCAATAGTAATCAGTAAAATAAACGGCAGCGTAAGTGACTTGAAGGAAAACAAAAGAACCAAGAAAATCGATATAATGGCAATCAGATTCACCAGAGTATTATCCTTTGCAACAACATTTTTCATGTCGTACAGATTCGTACTTTGCCCCAGGGAATAAACCGTATCACCATAATAGGACTTTGCGATATTCTGTATTCTTTCTACCGTATCAAACGCTGCGGCTCCCTCCTCCGCTGTATCGGTATAGACGATAATTCGTGCATAATTCTCCGAATAGAACTGGCCAACAATATCCTCCGTAAGGAACGAAGCAGGTATCGCAGTACCTACGGTATTGGCATAGGATATCACACTTGTAACATGGGGTATCCCGCTGATATCCCGGGTCAGATTCGCTTCCTTGGTAATGTCCCCGCGTGGAACCAGTAAAACCATTACGGTCGATTTGCCAAATTCCTTCTCAATTTCAAGCCGGTCCTGCCCGCTTTTGTTGTTCCCGGCTGTAGCTGCATTTCCATACAGAAAGCCCGTTTTCCTCTGTCCCAAAAAGCCAGGTACGATCAGCAGAATAACCAGAAGAACAACCGGAATCGAGAGCTTTGACAAAACTTTATATATATTTGTAAAACCAGGCATAAACGGACGGTGCCGTGTCTTATCGATCAGCTTATAGACGGAAAGCGTCAGTGCCGGCATGAAAATCATTGTTGTGACAAAGCTCAATATAATTCCCTTTGCCAGATTAAGACCTAAGTCAGCTCCTATGCCGAATTTCATAAATGCCAGGGCAATGAAGCCGAACAAGGTGGTCAATGCGCTTGCCGCCACGGTTACAATGGAAGACCGGATCGCATGATGCATCGCCTCATGAACGTCCGAATACTTCTCCCGGTTATCGGTAAAGCTATGCAGCAGAAAAATAGCATAGTCCAGAGAAACCGCCAGCTGTAGGATCGGACTGATCGAATTTGTCATAAAGGATATCTCGCCGAAGAAAATATTGGTTCCCAGGTTTATCAGTATTGCTACACCGATCGTCACAAGAAAGAGTAGAGGCTCGATCCAGGAGGTCGTTGACAAAATAAAAATCAGAATTACGGCGGGAACGAGAATCATCATTGCACCCGCTACTTCGGAAACTGTATTTTCCTGCATAGATGCCAAATCCGGAGCTTCTCCCGCTAGGGAATTATCCTCTCCGATAAATTCCCGAATAGCTGCGCATGTCTTTTCTTCTGCTCCTTTTCGAATGGTAATTGAAAATAGCGCATTTCCGTTTTTATAAAAACTTTCCACCGTATTCGGATCACTCATTTCCAGCGGCTGCTTTATATCGATCTGGTCATCCAGCCAGATGACCTGGGTTATTCCGTCGATTCTTGCCAGCTGGTACTTATACTCCAGCGCCTCTATAATGGATACATTTTTAATCATGACGTTCGCATTCGGCATCGGTTCTGCGAATTCCTGATTCATGATTTTCAGTGCTTTGGTTGATTGCGATTCCTGCGGAAGATAATCCACCATATCGTAATTTTTCTTAACAAACGACTGAAGGACGGCACTTACCAGAGCAGTAAGAATAAAAATGATTAGAATCATTCTTTTGTGTTTAATAATAAAATTAACTATTTTGTCCATAGCTTTCCTCATTTCTATATGGTTTCTTATTTACAATTTTTTATAAACCATTGAAAATTATACCTATTTGAATTATAATAAACACACTGTAGTTTTACAACCAACACTGTTGGAGAAAAAGTCAGATATCCAACACTATTCTTTCAATGTGATGGAAATTCAGAAAAATTTAATATTTGGAAAGAAGGAGCTATGAGCAATACAAAAACAGACCAGCGGGTCAAATTAACCATCCAAATTTTACAGAACGCTTTGATCAAATGTATGCTGGAAAATCATATTTCCAAAATATCCGTCAAGCGCATTTGTGAGATAGCGGGTATCAACCGGAGCACCTTTTATTCCCATTTTCAGGATCAATATGACCTCTTAGATTATACCTGCAATGAAGTAATTGAAAATATCAAAAAGTACATGGATGAATATCCCAATGAAATAAAACCGATTTCTCATTCGTCATTAACCCGGATTCTGGATTATGTCAAAGAGGATGCCGATCTTTTTAATGCTCTGCTCAGTGATAATAGTGATCTTGATATTCAGAAGAAGATTATGAAAGAATTTATTACCTATCAACCGTATAACGGGCTTGACTTAAGGACAAAGGAGTACTTTTATGCCTACGGGCAGGCAGGTTGTATCAGCATAATTCAAAAATGGCTGAAAGACGGCATGCCCGAGACAACAGCAAGAATGGCAGAAATTATATTACACGCTCTTGATAAGGGAATTAACCGGTTATAATTATCTGTTTGTAATATAAAAGGATGTATTGTAACTCTAACCGATTATCGTTAGAATACAGTACATCCTTCTACTGCTACTACTGATAGGAGTGTCGTAAGTCATATAATAACTATAAACATCCGTATTTATGTGATCCTATTCCTATCAAAATCTTAAAATAACTTATAACACTCCTATCACTATTGTTTAGTAAAAATATAGATCTCATTATCTTTTTGATTGGAAGCATAGATTTCTTCGTCTTCATTCATCGTTATATAGTAAAAATCCAATTTGGGATCATAAACATCCCCTTTATATAAGGTTTCTAAATATTCACCGTCCAGATTGAAAGTTTCTACCTGATGGGTAGCACAGCTGAATATGTATATGATATCATCTCGAACAACTAAATCGGAAGGTCCATAATGCCCGCTATTTAGCTTCTCTATTTTACTGATTTTTTTATCTGTTATTTTCGCTAAGAAGGATTGTCCGGTATATATAGAATTTTTATCATAATCATAGGTTTGTGCATAATATATCTGATCGTTCTGCAAATCCCTCCCCATAATACCGTTTAAATCATTTCCAATTAACTTATTCGTTCCATTCTCCTCAATTATAAGAATCCTAGCTTTTTTGGATTTTAATGTCCGAAAGGAAAGATAGATATTTTTATCTGCATCAACCTCCATATCTAATAAATCACAATCAAACTTATCTACCTGCTTGATCGGATATTCTTTTACATACTCAAAGTTCTTATTAAACACCTGAACTCTGGCATTTCCTTCTTCGGCTATATAGAAATTACCCTCCGGATCAGTTACGATGAGTACAGGAGATATAAATTCACATTCCCCGTTTCCCGTCTTTCCGATTTCCTTTAGAAAAGTGCCATTGCTATCGTATTGACCGATGGTATCAGAGCCTTTATTCACCACATAGAGCATGGAATTTGTATAAAGGATTCCGGCAGGATTATCTAAGTGATTATTACCTTCTATGAAAACTTTTTTATCATACCGATTGGTAACATTCGTTCCGGTTTTGATTGTTTCTAAATTATCTTCTTTTAGGCTGCAAGAAGTCAGCGATAAAAGAAGAATACTTATTGTAATTATTTTCAGCCTTGCTAGATTATTCATTTTGTAACCTCCTTTCTGTGTGGTTTTTGGATTCTTTTCCTCATTTCTGAGCAACTTTTTGCATTCCTATTCCCATCTTCTGCACAACTTCTGCAATCCTGCCCCCATTTTCTGTACAACTTTTGTATTCCTGTCCTAATTTTTAGCATAGCTTTTTGCATTTTGTCCCACATATACCCTGTATTGTAATTATATTACACATATAAACAAATTAAGTCAACCCTGGTTCAGCTCCATCAAACCCGAACCCCTTTCTCCCCTTATATAGTGGAGTTAGTGGAGGATGACGACTCAACAACTATATATTGGCTATCGTTTCTAATGAAAAAACAAATATAGTGTTTAGTTTCTCCTTTGGGTATAAAAAACACACTATTTCATCGTGATTTAGCGATAAAACAGTGTACCTTTACGTGGCGAAGTATTTAAGATTAAATCTTAAATTTCATTTAATGTCGTAAGTATAGATTTAAGGAGGGAGTTCATTTCCCTCCCTTACTTCACAATTGTGAAAGTTTATTAACTAAGGTAGTCTCATTTGATGAGGTTAATCCAAAATATTTGTTGTTCTTTATCTTTAAAATAATTTTCGCAAGTTAATATCCCACCACAACTAATTGCTGTTCGGCTTGAAGCTATGTTATCTTTATCACAGGAAATCATCACCTTTGGTAATTTCATTTCTCTTGCTGTTTCTAAAGCAAGTAATAATTGTTGTTTACCATATCCCTTTTTTCGTTCTGTCGGGCGAATTCCATATCCAATATGACCACCATTCATTTCTAAATCCTCTGTGAGAAAATGTCTTAATTGAATAGAGCCTATAATTTTATTGTCAGATTTTCGTACTGAAAAAAATGTGCTTGCATGAACATTATCTCTTGACAACTTGTCTTTTTCAATAGAGAGAACAATATTAAGCCATTCGTTAAAATCATTATAGTATGCTATACCACAGCTACCATTGATATGTGTTTCACCAAAATTGAAGTATTCCTGGCGATATTCCAAAATGCTTTTTTCTAATTCCTTTGATGGTTTAACTAATATCAAAGTACCCATTTTCAATCCCCTTTACAAAAAGTAATCTACATCGTAATTATAAACAATAGCAAATTAAATGTATGGTAATATCATACATTATATGATTACTTAAAATCAATATATTTGAAGATTATATTCGCTTCCAGAAATACATGCAGAGCATAGCTACATACTAATGACCCTTTATTTTCTATGCTAATTTCTGTGAATGAGCATAGAAAATGTCCAGTATTGTCAATTGCGGTTGTAACCGTTACGAACTCAGGTCCCATAATACGAAGCTTAGATGGGCAGTATCCATAACGGGAGGTAATGATTACCCCTACCACTTCCAAACGCTTTTGAAAGTCAGTCATTGTAAGTGGTTAAGTTCATTTTCAAAAGATACTTTATGGTATAACCTCCTTTCGAATACGCGTTCTGGTGATATAAGCCTATTATAATACATCTCTGATAATTTCAACCAGAACGGGAACAAGTGTTTGCTAATATTTGTAGAAGTGCTTATAAATACTATGATTAATGTCATCATCCGATTTCACCACTATATAATTCTCCCCAGTAGGAATTGACATATTTAAACATATGGAATACAATTGGAAAAGTAATACTTATAGAAAGCGTAAAAACCGCACAGAAATGAGGATAGTGTGAAACATAAATCTTTCACCAAGCGAATTAATTCGCTTTGCAAATATTGTGCCTGCCGCGCAAAGTTTGCAGACTATGAAGAAAGGTACGGTTATTAAAATGAAATACAATTTGAAAATCTCATTCTTAAATTTAGTAAGGCACAAATCTTTAATTACATTACAAATCGTATGCTTATCCTTAAGTATGATTACCGTGACATTTTTCTTAAGTCAGGCAAATGGTGCCATTGAAAACGTAAAAAAGGATATTGCTATAAATCGTCAGAATAGCCTGGTACGCTTGGATCATAATATATTTTCAGAGGGAGAAGAAATTCATTTACAGGATATTGAATATTTTGGTGCGAATGATAATGTTTTAAATGCAGAGTACTCTATTCGGTATTTTCCAGATCAAATTCTATCAGATAACAAATATATGTCTTTCCGCCAATGTCTATATCGTAAGTAAAAATTACTCGAAAATTTATACGAAAGATACCATTCACGGCAGCTGGATACAAAAGGACAATGAGTGCGTAATTGCGAAATTTGTTGCAGAGCTATATCATTTAAAAATCAATGATAAAATCTATATTAATTCAAAGGAGTTCGTTATAAAGGGTATTCTTAATATCGAAGATCATAAAGATATCTTCATTTTATTTCAGGATGATTTTGATATCCATATGAATGACTATACCATATATCTATTTTCAGATGATCCGGATACCCTTGCGAGAAAACTGGGAGAATTTAGCGGAGAGTATAGTATTCAGACCTCTAAAGAAATCGTAGATCAGGCATACAATCGTTTAAAAAGGGGATGGTCTTATACCATCTTCATCTGTTTATTATCTATGTCTTACGGTTTTTTTGCAGTAAATAATATCATTCGATTTTACATAAATAAACGCATGAGAAAAATTGCAATCATGCTAGCTTATGGAGCTACAAAAAGAGATATCTTTGCTCAATTATTTATAGAATTACTGACTGTAAACTTTATTTCCATCTCTTTAATCAGTATAATAGTGAAGCTAATCAATAATTATGCCGTAAAGTTAAACATCTACATTTTAACGGACTATAAGGTTTTTCTCGTCAGCCTGTTACTCGCAATTTTACCCTCTTTTCTTATTATTAATTCAACCGTAAACAAAATATTTAAAAACAGTATTGTAAGTATATTTAAGGAGAAATCTCTGTGAAAATTTATTTAGTTGAAAAAGTACTTAAGAAATTAAAATCAAATATGAAGTTGTATATAATGATCGGTATTCAGCTGATAATCGGTTATATTATACTATCCATTTTTCTATCCTCTAATTTACAGTTCAACCGCCAATATCGGGATATGGTGGAAAGCGGCAATCAGGAAAGCTACGCCCTAAAACCTAAGCTTCGGGATACCTCTCTCTATGACACTGAAAATTTCAATTTAATCTCCTGGGGAAAATCAAAACCAGTGCCAAAGGAATGCACCGATTATTCTATAACGGATGCGGATATTGCTTATTTACAGGAGAAGTATAAAATCGACATTCATGTGAAAGTAAAGGTACCCATTTTTTATATGAAAGCACCGGAAGGCAGTAACCTTGTGCCGGACTATACGCTATACTATGATTCGTCACAAAAGAATATCGCCGTCTCCGATGGTTTCTATGAAATGCTATCCGATATAGAAAGTCTTCTTACCATCAATCCAAGGGATTTTCCATTTGCATTAGATTTAGACAATAACAATTTTATTTATCATAGGCAACCAATACCGTTTGAAAGATATCAAAGCGATTTAAATGAAGCCTACCTACCTCTTACTATGTATTATGATTACTTTCATTATAAAGATATTATAGACACTTCAATCTATATTAATTTTGGAAGCAGTGATGCGAAGGAGATGGCAAATATCACCTATGGAATTAAAGAATATTTGCAGAGTATACATTCGAATTATCAATATAACTTTGATGATCCGATTTACAATTTTATTTCCTTAGTCGATGACAAAAAATCCGAAGCAAATATCGCTATTTTCATATCTATGCTGTTGATGCTGACAATCACCATTGGATTATCCGGTGTCTTTATTATGATGGTTGATGAACGAAAAAAGGAAATTGCGATCAGCTGTTCCCTGGGTTGTACCAAATTTAATATCATAATGGAAATCCTTCTTGAATTAACGATTGTAATCGCAGCAAGTACCCTCCTCGGATTAAGCATTAGCTACTTGATTTTACGAAACGGGCTGGACATGGATGGCATTATCATCTATATGAATAAAATGACACCGATTATACTTGTAGCACTCTCCATTCTGTTTGAAATGATTGTAATTATTCCATCCGTATGGATGATAAACAAATTTACCCCGATTGAGATATTAAGAAATGCATAAACCAAAATACTTGATATGAGTGTCGCTCCTATTCATATTCATTGTTTTGATTGACTTATGGCACTTAAATCAATACTTAAGGAGGAATTTATTTGATTGAGCTGAAGAATATTTGTAAATCCTATCAGACAAAATCACAGAAGGTAGATGCCTTAAAAAATATATCGTTTCTTATAGATAATAAAGATTATATTGCAATCATGGGACGATCCGGCTGCGGCAAAAGCACACTTTTGAATATTCTTGGATGCATGGATAAATACGATTCCGGCGAATACCTTTTTGAAGGAAAAGATATCAAAAGCTTATCCGGTAAAGAATTGGCTTATTTTCGAAATAAGGAAATTGGCTTCGTCTTTCAAGCCTTCAATTTAATCGATGATATGACGGTGCGTGAAAACATCGAGGTGCCTTTAGGATATGCCAATGTGCCGAAAAAGAAGCGCAAAGCCCGGGCACTAGAATTACTGTCTCAGGTGGATCTGTATGAAAAGGCAAACAACTATCCTTCCCAGCTATCTGGGGGACAGCAGCAAAGAGTTGCCATTGCAAGATCACTAGCAAACAATCCGAAAATTATCTTAGCAGATGAACCCACCGGTAATCTTGATTATCATTCCGGGGTTGATATCATGAATTTGTTATCGGAATGTAACGCTCTGGGGACAACGATCATTTTAGTAACCCATGACACATCCATCGCAAGCTATGCTAAGAAAACCGTAAATATGTTTGATGGAAACTTTATAGATTAAACCTATGATATGAGTGTCAAAAGCCGATTTATAAACCAACTTCATCAATTTGCACAATTTATGTGTTGACAAGTAATAGGAAACACATTTCATTCGCAACCCATTGTCTCACAAAGCACTGCATAAAACGCAGTACTTGGGTTGAAGTACGTAATGGTACATAAGATCATAAAACACATAATCTAGGTATCAACGACTTCAAACAGTTGCTCATTAAAATATTGTATCCTGTTACTTGAGTTTTTTGATTTGTGCAATTGAAGAAGGCGATTTTTTTAGGAAGGCTTTTGGTCTCATATCGATCTATCAATATAATAAACCCACGGTATAAGGAGAAGCATATGCAGGTAAAAATTGAAGGCATTACTAAAAAATTAGGACAAAGAGAAGTGCTAAATAATATATCCTTTGTTGTTCCAGATAATAAATGTGTAGGATTAATTGGTCCGAATGGTGCTGGAAAAACGACGATCCTTCGTTTGATTCTTGGGCTTTATATCGAAGACAGGGGAAGGGTTCTCTTTGACGATAAGAAGAGGGAGCAGCTTAATTTGGCAGATCCTGATACATGCATTACCTTTCTGCTGGATGCCTCCGGACTTATGAGGTTATTGACGGTTCGGGAAAACATTGAGTTTTACCATAGGTTTTATTGCAGAAATGAAAGCTCAGACAAAAGAAATGAAGAAATTGATAATATCCTAAAAAGAATTAATCTCTATGATTATCGGAATGCAGGTATTAAAGAGCTTTCACGTGGAATGAAACAGAGATTGTCTATCGGTAAAACAATGGTTGCACATCCCCGGTTTTTTGTAATGGATGAACCGTATTTAGGTCTCGACGTGGAAGCGCAAATTTTTTTATCAGACTACATACAGGAGTTAAAAGCAAGCGGTTGTACCATCCTGATTAGTGCACATGACTTGGGACATCTGGAAAAGATCTGTGATGAAGCCGTATTTATCAAGAATGGAACTATCGTAGCTCATATCAATATTCCTGCTGATTGTAAACGAGACTATTTAGAGGATTTATACAAAGAATATATTATTGAGGGAAAAGGTTGAAAGAAATACACTTTCAACCACAAGTTTTTGTGCCTGCGAAATCCTCGGCATAAATTCGGATGCACAGAAATACATGCGGGGGAATGGAGTTAAAAATGAATGCATTTCAGTGGTTATTAAGGATATTAAATCATAAATTTAAAAAGAAGCTTCAACTGATTAACCTAATAGCAGTTCTAATAACCCTATTACTGTATAACCTTGCTATGATTCCTTCTTTTATTATAGCAGCGATATCCGTAGTCATCATGGTAAATCGGATTTATTTTAACTTATTCATAACAAATAATATAGCGCCTGTGATAATCCTATCCCATGATCTTAAGAAAGTCATTCTGATTTATTTAAAAAAATGGCTTTAAGCTATGCTTTATACCGATAAATCTTCTTTTATTATGTGATTTCATGATAAAATTATTACGATCAAAGCTCAATATTAACCTCAATATACTTATCGGTATTATTCTCAGCTATGCCTTTATCATCCTGTTTCTTTGGACTTACATGATTCTTCTTTTTTGTATCCGAGATACCTTCGGAAAATTACTGGACATTTGAGTGATTATGATAAGTGCGGTACTTGGTACGTTATATTCCCCGCAAAATAGTATCTATTTAGCCTGTATTGTAATAGGAATTATCCTTTGCATTATTCTCGACGGGCTTTGCCTTAAATATATCAATAATGAAAATTTAATCCGGAGGCTATCATGAACCTGATTCTATGGAAAAAATTTAAGGAAATAAAGAAAACGCCGACAAAAATTATTGCTGCCATACTAACTCCCTGCATATTACTGAGTCTATATACCTTATTAGATATCGAAGTTAATGTAATATTTCGATTATTGCCGCTGGTCTCCACTTGCTTTTCCACCTGCCTATTCTTTAATATCGACGAAATAACATACGCCAGCTGGTATATCATCTTCGGTTTAAGGATGAGAACTATCTGGCTTGCCAATATTTTATTCCAATTAGTATTCGAATTTACATTAACGGAAATCGTACTAATCATTTACGATGTCCTATTCCGACCAGGCATATCAACCGATTCCCTGCTCGTTAATTTATCAACATTTTTTATCGCTTTCTGCTTGCTGGGATTAAGTACGATTCACTACTCCAGTAGCAGTAAACGTTCTGTAATTATTGCAAGTATCTTTGCCATAATTAATTTCCTGCTATTCGGATTTCCGCTGCTTTATCCCTTTCTACCGCCCCATTTCCTTGAACATATATATCCCTATGCCTTGGCAATTTCGATTGTTTTAACTTTGGTAGCATATCTTTATATGAATATCGACCGAAGAGAGCTCTTAGCCAGAAATACGCAAGAATATTTAGACGGTTTTGATACCAAATTCTTTGAGGAGGATTAAAATGAAGTGGCTCTAATCATTATCTTTTTTTACTGCAATCGTAAATTGTATAGATTAGTTTTGATAAAATCACCATGATAACATAAACCAAAGACATACTTGTAAAGGCAGCTGATTTAAATACAAGGCTCAATATAATAGTTATGCTAAAATATATTACTAGCATTATAATAAGCTCTTTAAGATTTTTTAGAATTTTTTCTTTCATAATAAATCACCTCATTTAATTATTTCTTCAATGGCTGACTATAATTATCAAATTATGTCTTCAAATTATGTTGCGTTATAGTAATCGTAGGTGTCATTATGAATCCCAATTATATATAAAGAAAAGATGCTTACCATCTCAATTTTGTTAAAGTACAAGGCAAGAAGATAAGTATTAACCACATTTTCGGTCCTGTCAACTATCTGGATAAAAAGCGACATCCAGATTTAATAATAAGTTCTATTCATCTCACGAAAAGCCTTACTTTAGTCATTTAAATTCTAATTTATTTAGCTGAATTAACGTATCTTTTGACTGATATGATGTGGGCTGATTTAATAGTCATCTCTTTGACTATAAATAATTCTTATATATAAATTATATGTAATAGTTCAACTATAAATTGGAGTTTGTAAATTTCTGATTGCGCTTATTTTGACTATTGGATATACGTCTTAAAAGGTATCTAAATCCATCTAAAATCAAACCATAAATAATTAAAGTTACAATTGAACCGATGTACCAATATATTGAAATATGACCGATGATTGTTCCAGAAGATACTTGTAGCCCTGAGTTCATAAAAGCACTTACTATATCAGAACGAGATATAATCCTTAAAACCGGATTTAGGTGAATCAAAACAATACTTTTTGAATCCTGTCCTATTTGATGCATGTATATTTCCAATACGGCTAATATAATAGACCAAAAGACAAAGGATCTAAATGTTTTTTTCATTTAGTAATTCCTCCATAAAATACAAATAATAATAAATTCTATTCATCTCATCTTTCTACTCTATCTTACCACAATATTACCTTTAGGTAAATTTATTCCACCAAAAGTATACCCCCTCTTACAAAGTGTAATCCATACATTTCTTTCCATAAAAAATCTCTAAACCTTCAGAATACTAAGGTTTAGAGACCATTCTTTGAGAGGCGACATCCAGATTTGAACTGGAGATCAGGGTGTTGCAGACCCATGCCTTACCACTTGGCTATGTCGCCATATTTAATTATTTCTGATGCTATTTTATTATATCAACCATTATATTATACGTCAAGTATAAGTGTTTATATTGATTAAGATATTAAACTCCCCGAGTAGGGCTCGAACCTACAACATCACGGTTAACAGCCGTGCGCTCTACCATTGAGCTATCGAGGAATAGTAAAATGCTAATATAGAAAAAACAGAAAACCGTTTATAAATTTTCTGTTCTATAAAATCAGCAATTAACTCATCCAATTGACTTTCTTCTACACACGAAAATGTGATCATCCATAAGTGCTAAAGCATTTCTAACTAGGTAGAAATACCTCGCA
>SVEA01000074.1 GCA_015057615.1 Lachnospiraceae bacterium
ATAAAAAACACTACAAAGGCGATTGGTATGATTTACAATCTATCAAAAAAGCAGGAAGAAAAGACAGAGAAAAACCAATTCAAGAAATGCTACTTATGATGTTTAGGTCGGCATCAAGAGATAAAAAGGTAAGTTAAATTAAAATTTGGAACAGAAAGGGAGAATGTCTTATGAGTAACGATTTAGTATATGTTGTTGCTATTGGGAACGGGTATTATTGTGGAAACGGAAAAGATACTTTTTCGCAAGTAAATAAGCAAGAAGCAGTACTAATGAATTTAGACCAGGCAAATACTGTTGTACAATCATTGCGATCAAATGGGTTAGAAGCTCACATTGAGTTTATATAACTAAACTAGAATTAATCTCAATACATCCGGCAAGCCCGGCTCCTGTATCGGGAAAAGAATGGAGGAAAGGTATGGATAGATTAACAGTAACAGGTACTAAATTCTTAACACCTGCAATTGCAAGCAAACAAGAGCTAATAGCAGAAATAGAAAGGCATCAGAAATATTACGATAGGCTTGCCGAATACGAGGATACTGGATTGACACCCGAAGAAATCACATCAATCATTAAAGAGGGCGTACCGTCATGGATACCTAAATATTTAGAATATCGGGATGCTGAGGAACAAGGTTTATTGATTAAACTTCCTTGCAAGGTTGGGGATACGGTTTATTGGATAAGTCATTTCAAGAAAGGAATAAATAGCGGAACCGTAAATTCAATTAGGATTAGTAAATTTGGTTTTGATCTGGAAGTAAGCAATGGCAATGCACTGTTTTGGAGAGAGCAAGAAAAGATATTCTTCACTAGAGAAGAAGCCGAGAAATCAATTGAGACAAATTAAAAGTTAATCTCAATACATCCGGCAAGTCCGGATAGATAATAAGGAGGAAAAATAATATGGGAACAGGAAAGAAAATATTTGCAACGATTACGGTTAATAATGGAAAACCTGTAGTTGACGTGGGAGATAGTAGATATATGACGGTAACACTGCAAGACGGAACCGTATGTATAGTCAAAAGAGTATCAAAGGAATATATAGCGATTGATTAGGAGTGACAGGCTAGTCCGGTATAGATAGGGGTGAGGAATTGACAGAACCGGCGTATAACTTTTCCACCCACACTCTTCTTGTATTTGACAGCATCTTTTCCCCATGATCTCGAATTTGTAGATTTCAGGCAGTAAATTATAAAATAAGTAGGATTAACCGTCTAATGAATGTAATTTGCTCTGCGGTAAAAATACGAGGTTGTAGAGCCCTCATAAGAAAGGAATGATTTTTATGTTTTGGAATATAATTTATGTGATTTCGATTTTTTTGCTAGTGGTATTTTTTATATCGAATATAGTTCTTACAATGGCATATAGAAAATATACCGAGGTTATTAAAAAACAGAATGATCTTCTCTGCACTCTGCACGCTGCGGAAGCTCCTGTATTGAAAAGTTTATATGCTGTTCTTCTCAAATTAAACGAACAGGAAAATACCAGTGATGCTGTCAAAGCAAAAGATATTAATGATTCTGTAAAAGGTACATAAAATGGGTTGAACTTAGATTACAAGAATGAATAAAAACATTATTTAGCAAGCAACCATGCGATATTTATGAAAGGGTGATAAAAATAGATACTACAGATAATAATACAGGTAATAAATATGGCAGGGACGTGTACACTGTTGCACAGGTAAAAGATAGACTTGGAATCGGAAGAAATAAGGCATACAGTTTATGCGTAAGTGGCGAGTTTCCATTTAAGAGAATAGGCAGAGATATTCTTATTCCGGTCAAAACTTTTGAAGCATGGCTTTATACATCTGATACGGATAATACATAATATAAACAATGGGTAGCTTAATTGCTACCCACTTTCTTTTTTATTATATGCTCAATATTTTTATTGCAATAGATACTAATTAACACCAATTGGACATATCATTACTGGGCAATATGTTTGTGCAAAATGGGTAAAACCTAGGTAAAACTTTGCCTTTAAAATCACTTAACATTGGTCAACATTACTAGAGAATAATTAACACTTGAAAATCGCTCAAACCCTTGTGAATTAAGGACAAATTAACACTTATTAGCACTAATAAAGACAAACCGGTCTTGAAATTGCTACACTCTGACTCCAGCATTTCAAGGTTCGAATCCTTGTAGCCCAGATTATTATGCGTTTCCAATGGAACGCATTTTTCTTTGTCCATAACTGGGCTTGCCCAGTATCAAAAAATGAGGTCATTAGACCTCATTTTTTGTTTGCTCCGGGTAATTTTGAAGCAATGGATAGGCTTCTTTCATACGCTCTAAAGCCTGCTGTAATAGTAATCTTGAAGTTGCCAGATTGACGCGGATATAGCCAATGCCATCCTTGCCAAAATTTGATCCCATATAAACCTCAACTCTGGCTTTATTGATAAACCAGTCATTTAAATCATCCTCCGCTACTCCTAAGGAGGAATAATCAATCCATAGAAGATAGGTTCCTTCCCTTGGCATTATATGAAACCCTGGCAGGTGTCTTTTAACATATTCCCGGAAGAACTTATCATTCTGATTGATATAATCGGTAACTGCTCTTAACCAGTCTTCACAATCGTTATATCCGGCTTCCACTGCAACGACAGAGAAGATATTAGGATTATGCATTCCAATGCGGTCAATTTCGTTTCTTACCTTTGCCCGTAGTTTTTCGTTTGGTATCACCATATAAGATACAATAACACCTGGAATGTTAAATGTCTTTGTTAAGGAACCGGCATAAATATAGCGATCTTTAATTTCACCGGATAGGGAGAGAACACTATTGTGCTTGATTCCTTCCGCTAATAGGTCCGAATGAATTTCATCGACAAATAAAAACAAGTTGTGTCTCACGCAAAAATCTGCCAGTTGCTCCATTTCAGCCTTTGACCATACACGACCGCTGGGATTGTCAGGATTAACAAAAAGGAATAATTCAGTATCCTCATCCACGATCGATTCCAAATAGTCAAAGTCCATTTGGAAACGCCCCTCTTTAAATACCAAACGATTCTCTATTACGATTCGGTTGTTTTTGGTAATTGCATTGCGTAAAGGGGAATAGGCTGGGGAGTTAAGGATTACTTTTGAACCGGGCTTTGTAAAACTCTCAACACAAATACCGGCTGCAATATTAATTCTGGGGCAGAATACAATCCATTCCCTTGGAATATTAAGGGCTGTTTTCTTTTTTAACCATTTCTGTATACTGGTATAAAAAGCATCGTTTAGATCCGAATAACCAAATACACCATGGTCTACGACGCGTGAAAAGGCATCTAGTATCGCCTGAGGTGATTTAAAATCCATATCGGCCACACCCAGATGAATAAGATCGTTACGATGGTGTATCTTAGCCAAGGTGTCCCACTTTGCACAATTGGTATTACGTCTATCAATAATCTGGTCAAAATTATAATTGTTCAAGTATATTCCTCCATTTCATCGTAATAAACAGAACCTTCGCAGTAGATTCGATTCATTTATTACTGCGAAGGCTGAGCTGTTATAGGATGCTTACTATTTTTTGATATTGATAACGGATTGCCGTTCAATAATTCGAACCGGTATTTTTGTATATGGCTCCGTTACAGAACCATTTTCAATCAGATCGATCAGTCTCTGGGCAGCAATTTCTCCCTTTTGTGCAATGTCCTGTGCTATTGTTGTAAGCTTCGGAGTCACATATTCACAAAGAGGAGTATTATCGAATCCGATTACAGAAAGCTGGTTCGGAACATCGATACCATTTAATCGCGCTCCTTCAATTATACCGATAGCCATTTCATCCTCAGTTGCAAAGACAGCAGTTACTTTTAAGCCATGATCTGCAATCTGGTTTGCAACTTCGATTCCTCCTTTGTAATTGGTATCGGCTACAAAGATATTTTCTTCCTGCAGGGTAAGTCCATTTTGATTGCATGCATCCTGAAAACCTTTTAACCGGTTTTGCAGAATTTTGTCATAGGAAGTATGGTAACTGGCAAACCCAATTTGGGTATGACCGCATTTTGCAAGATAGTTGGCAGCAAGATAACCTCCGCGATAATCTTCAACCCCTACATGAATCATAGAGGGGGATTTGAAATAGCTGTCAATCAGACAGGTTGGGATGCCAATCTGTTCAAAAAGCTCAAAGTCCTGTCGTGTTAATGGAGCGAAACAGATTACTCCGTCAACATTCCAGGTTCTTAGATTAGCGTAAATTTCCTCGCGGTTTACATAGGTGAATATCATTAGGAAATACCCTCGCATCTTAACTATATTTGTAATGCTATTTAATGCCTGAATATTATGTGGGTTATCAAAGTCTCCACTAGGCAAAAATATAGCAATGATTTTTGAACTTTTGGACGAAAGACTTCGAGCTGCTGAATTTGGTACATAATTATATTTTTCTATAATTTTTTGGATTTTTTCAATATTTTTTTTGGATACTTTTGAGTACTTCCCATTGATAACATTGGATACGGTCATCGTACTGACTCCTGCTTCCGCAGCAATGTCTTTTAATTTAAAAATAGGATACACTTCCTTCCATTTAACGTTATACTAATTATTGCTATAATTATATCATATGGTAGGAGGAAAGGAAAGAACATTTTAAATATGTTCAAGCAACTATGGCAAAAACATATAATTATTTTTAAAAAGCTATTGACTTTTTGTCTATTAATATGTTATATTGAGTTTACCGATAAACGTTTAGCGATAAACTAATAAACTAAAACTATCAAGTTTCATAAGAGGAGGACATTATGATTAAGAAAATCTTGTCAGTATTATTAATTTCAGCGATGTTATTTTCTGCAGTCGGATGTGGAAAGAAAGAAACATCATCCAAGGACAATACGAATGACAGTGCGAAAGAAACACAGATGGATACCGTTGATAAGAAAGAAGAGAAAGAGGACAAGAAACTGGAAGTGCTTGGGGACACTATGAAATATGATCCCAATAAAGAAGTAAATGATGGACAACCAATTACAATTGATTTTTGGACATGGGATTTTGTGGATATCTATCAAAACTTAATTGACCAGTATCAGGAGATCCATCCAAACGTTACTATCAATTTGATTGAAACACCATGGTCTGATTATTGGACAAAGCTTCCATTATCATTAAACTCGAAAGATAGTCCGGCAGTATTTGCTATTCATAACAGCTATCATGATAATTTAATCAACTATATGGCACCTTATGATATTCCTCTAGAAGAGTTGGAAGCAGATTTCTTAAATGTTGACTCTCACTTGATTGATGGAAACATCTATTACATGGATTATGCAATGATGACGGCAAATCTTTACTATAATAAAGATATGTGGCAGGCAGCAGGTTTAACCGAAGCAGATTTCCCGAAGACATGGGCTGATGTTGCAGAAGTTGCAAAGAAACTTACCATTAAAGAAGGTGACCAACTTGTTCAAGCTGGTTTCAACTACAATGGAACCTTTAATCAGATGGTACTTGGTCTTAACTATCAGTTAGATCAAAACCTATTTAATGAAGATGGCACAGCTACAATGAATAATGAAGCAATGAACAAAGTGGTACAATATTTTGTAGATTTGTATCGGAAAGATGGTGTTGGATCACCCGACTTTGGTACCTCTGCAGGTGAAAGCTTTGGACAAGGACAAAGTGCTATGATCGTTATGTGGGGTTATTACTATAACCAACTTATTAACGATTATCCGGATGTAAAATTCGGTATACTTGAGGTTCCTAAGTTCAGCGAAGATGAAGACATCTATGCATATAACCGTTATAATGGTGAATCCTCCCTTGGTATTAGCAAAAATGTTTCTGCAGAAGCTCAGGCAGTTGCGCAGGATTTTGTTAGATTTTCACTTGCTAATGATGAATTCTTAGTTAACTACAGTGTTCGCGCTAATTGCTTCCCTACAAAGTTATCTTTAGCAAATCGTCCGGAAATTCTGGAACACCCGGTACTTAGTGCACTTGCTCCGAATATTGACAGATATATATGGCCAGGAACAATGCCGTCTACAGTAGAAGATAACATGAAGATTGCAGGAGAAAATATTTTATACAATGGTATGTCTGTCAGCGATGCATTGGCACAGGCAGAAGCAACAATCAATTCTGATTTATCAAACATAGACTTTGTACCAGTTGAGAATATGTACAAATATGCAAAATAATAAATGAAACTAAGTTAAGACTGTCAAGGATGCGCATGTCTTTGACAGTCTTACTATAACTAGAGAACGTATATCCCAAGGAAGTTGGTGCATTAATGTTTAAAAGAAAAAAATTACAAAGCAAAAGCGAGGTACTTTTAAGAAATATTGTAGTAACTGCAATCGTTATTTTCAATGTTTGCTTCGTGATTTTACCAATTGGAATTGCTTTTGTTGGAAGCTTTCATCAATGGAATCCGTTGAAAGGTACCTATAATTTTTTAGGGTTCGAAAATTATAAGAATGTCTTCACGAATAAACTATTCTGGAGGTCAATGGGTAATACGGTTATATTCACATCCTTTGCAGTGACATTCCGTGTGGTATTAGGTCTTGCGATAGCATCAGCCCTGTATTCCAGCTTAATCAAACATAAAGTATTTTATCGTACGATTTTCTATATGCCAACGGTTACTCCTCTGATTGCAGTGGCTTTTGTATGGAAGATTATGTACAACCCTCAGATTGGATTGATTAATAAATTAACAGGCTTAAACATCAATTGGCTGTTTGATGGACGGTATGCCTTAGCATCTGTTTTACTTATGACAATTTGGAAAGATTTTGGCTATGCCGTAGTTTTGTTTTTGGCAGGACTATATTCTCTTCCGAAGGATTGCTTTGAAGCTGCTAAGATTGATGGTGCTTCCAGCTGGCAGGTATTTCGGTTTATTACCTTGCCACTGCTTAAACAAAATACGTTATTTGTTGTAGTAACCTCCATTATTACCTATATGCAGTCCTATGTACAGATTATGGTTATGACGGAGGGCGGACCGGGAACGAAAACCTATCTTTCTACCTATTTAATTTATAATGAAGCATTTGAAAAATATAATTTTGGATATGCCTCCGCGATTTCCTTTACAATGTTTGTGATTATTGCGTTTTTCAGTGCACTTTCATTTCGGATCACAAATGTAAAAGAAGCCTAACAGAAAAGGAGAGATAGTAGATGAAAGTAAAGGTTTCAAAATTTATTTTAAATATGGCATTGCTCCTTTTGGGAATATTGACTCTGATTCCGTTTATCTGGATGTTTTTTTCTTCATTTAAAAGCAACGCCGAAATAAAATCATTGTATCAGACATTTCTTCCTAAGGAATTTACACTTGAGAACTATATTACGATGAATGATAATTTTAATTTTGTTCGTTTCTTTGGAAATAGTTTGTTTCTTTCCATTACGGTAACTTTCATAATATCCTGTACCAGTACAATTGCAGGTTTTGTGCTAAGTAAATATCAGTTTAAGGGAAGAAATTTAATCTTTAGCTTTATCATGGGAACCATGATGATACCCTGGGCGGTAACCATTATTCCCAAATACAGTATTATTCGGTCAATCGGTTGGATGGACAGTTATGCAGCCATTATTGTGCCTGTCCTGTTTAGTGGATTTGGTATATTTATGTTACGTCAATATTGCATGGGTATACCGGATGAACTTTTAGAAGCAGCAAGAATAGATGGAGCAAATGAATTTTATATTGTAGGTAATATTGTATTCCCCTTATGTAGAAATGCAATTTCCAGTATTGCAATTTTTCAATTTTTATGGATGTGGGAAGATTATTTATGGCCATTTATTGTTATCAACAGCGAAGAAAAGCAGGTACTGGCGGTTGGATTAAAAATGTTCAGCGGACGTTTTTCTACAAATTATGGGGGGCTGTTTGCAGCTACAGCAGTTTCAATTATTCCGGTTATTGCTGTTTATTTAATATTCCAAAATCGTTTTGTTGATGGAATTACTGCATCTGCAGTAAAAGGCTAATGAATTTACAGTATAAGATATAGAGAGGACTACAAGAAAATGAAAATAGAAAATTATAAATATCTGGGACAACAAATTGATATCAGTGAGCACTTCTATTCCATTGGAAATATTTATTTCAATATTCAGGAAATGACTGATTTCGATGAAAATACATTAACAGGAACGATTCGATTTAAAAGATATGAACGGAAGGGAAGATTGGGCTTTAACTTATATACATGCCCCTTTGAAGAAGCCAGGTCATGGACATTTCCCCCTGCGTATAGCGATACTCCGTCCTATCCGATACGTTTTTCCTTTGTTGAGGAAAATGTCTTAAGGATCTATACTTCTTATTCGAATATGCCTTTGGAGAATGATCATGATTCTGTTATGCTCAGCCAGGTTGGCGATTCGATAAAGGTTTCCAAGGAAAGGGTAGAGAACGGGATACAGCTTAGAACTTCAGCCCTGGAGGTTGTTATTCAATTTGCCCCATTTTCCGTTGTCATAAAAGATAAGGATGGAAAACTGCTTACGAAGACTCTGAACATGGAGGATGGAATGTGTCTGCTAAATTGTAATCCATTACCCTTTTCCTATCTTCAGACAGAGAGTGATATGAAGAAGTATGCAGCAGCCTCTTTTGCAATCAGTCCCAATGAGCATTTTTACGGATGTGGTGAAAGCTTTACAAAGTTAGATAAGACCGGTCAAAAAATTGTACTCTGGACCAAGGATGCCCATGGCGCAGAAACCCAAGATATGTATAAACCAATTCCGTTCTATATGAGCTCCAAAGGGTATGGAATATTTACGCATACAAGCGCTCCGGTTACCTTTGACTTAGGACATAGCTATGCAGAAGCACAGACGATTTTTATTGGTGAAGAGGATGTTGACCTGTTTGTAATAGCAGGTAATCCAAAAGAAATATTAGAGAGCTATACCAATATCACAGGCAAGAGCAAGGTTCCTCCTCTTTGGAGCTTTGGTTTGTGGATGAGCCGCATTACCTATGATTCGGAAGTGCAGGCGAGAGAGGTAGCAGAAAAATTACAAAAATATCAAATCCCATGTGATGTAATTCATTTGGATACTGGTTGGTTTGAACATGACTGGCGTTGCGATTATCAGTTTTCATCTTCCCGCTTTGATGATCCGAAGAAAATGATTGATGATTTGAGGGAGAGCGGATACCATATCTGTTTATGGCAATTGCCATACTTTACTCCAAATAATGCTTTGTTTTCGGAAATTGTAGAAAAAGGGTATGCTGTAGTCAATGCGGATGGTAAGCTTCCGACGGACGATGCTATTTTGGACTTCTCCAATCCGGAAGCGGTGGAGTGGTATCAGAATAAACTTCAGGGATTACTGGAACTTGGTGTGGATGCAATTAAAGTGGACTTTGGAGAAGGGGCTCCGGTAACCGGAGCTTATCATTCCGGACAGTCCGGTATGTTAGAGCATAATCTCTATCCACTCCGATATAATAAGGCGGTTGCAGACATTACCGAAAAAGTTACCGGGGAAAGTATTATCTGGGGCAGAAGTGCATGGGCAGGAAGCCAGAGGTATCCACTGCATTGGGGCGGCGATTGTGAGAATACGAATATGGGAATGCTTGGTTCTCTTCGCAGCGGTCTTTCTCTTGGAATGAGTGGATTTACATACTGGAGCCATGATGCCGGTGGTTTTGTACGTAAAAGTCCGGAGGAGCTTTATGAGCGTTGGATGTTTATGGGTATATTTACTTCCCATCTTCGCTGCCATGGTATGCCGCCAAAGGAACCTTGGAACTACTCTGAAAAATTCCTGGAACTGTTCCGTAAGCAGATGAACCTTCGCTATCGCATCCTACCATATATCTTTGCCCAAAGCATCAAATCCTCGGCGTCCGGTTATCCGATAATGCGCTCTATGTTCTTTGAATTCCCAGAGGATAAGAACTGTCTGGGGATAGAGGATCAGTACATGTTTGGCGAAGATATTCTAGTAGCGCCATTATTTGAAGATAATGCAAGAGAGAGAGCGGTATATCTACCGGAAGGAAAATGGATTGACCTTCAACATCCCGGTGTATTCTATGAAGGAAACCGGTGGCTGACCATACCTGCAGGTGAATTAAGAGGTATTGCGTTGGTACGGGAGGGAGCCGTAATTCCTATGGTGGATGCCGCTATTACAACAAGTAAGATCGATTGGGAATCGTTAAGATATCATTGGTTTACCATAGAGGAAAGTAGTTGCACCGGAACCGGATTGGAGTATTTTACTAAGAGTATTTTTGATATCGATAAGCAGAAATTGAATCAACTGGCAATGGTCTTACACAGGACAGAATAGTCATTTAAAAGGGAGCTTTGCTCCCTTTTAAAGTTTGGGCATAATGCAAATACACCGTAATAAAATTTTCATATTACTTATCAATGCATAAATTGTGCAAATTGACGAAGTTGGTTTTATATATCGGCTTTTATTATGAAAACGTCTCTTTGTTAGCAAAAAGACGCAACAATCCCCCCCTATGAAGCTTTTTCATAGTTTTTATGGATTTAGATAGCAGTGGCAGGCTGCCAGCCCAAATCATTTAATCTTTTAAACAAATGATTTATTTTCTTTTCTTTGTTGAATTGGTTGTAATAGTCATCTCCAAGTTCCTTATAGC
>SVEA01000075.1 GCA_015057615.1 Lachnospiraceae bacterium
CTAACAAAGAGACGTTTTCATAATAAAAGCCGATTTATTGGGAAGGCTTTTGACATTCCAATCAATATTTGAAAATTAAGGATTGAAGGGAGGAAGTTATGGAAGTTAGAAGGTTTTCAGAAAAAGATATGCCGGAGGTACTCGCACTATTTAACAATGCGGTTTCCGACAAGGAGACGATATATAAGCCTCTGAATGAGGCAATGTTCACAACGTTATTTTACAAGGAAAGTGAGATTATGAATCCGGTGGTAACCGTTGGGGTTGAGGATGGCAAAATTATAGGTTTTGCCGCCGGAAATACATCAATCAAATTGGATAAAGCTTATATCACTTACGTTGGGGTTGCGAAAACGCACCGAAGAAAGGGATATGGAAGAAAGCTGCTAGCGGAGCTTGAGAGAGTTCTGCAAGAAAAAAATAATGGGATTAAAAAGTTTGAAATTGTGTTTTTTAATCCGGCAAATTTAACTTGGATCGTTCCTGGTACCTCTACCCATGATCATCCAAATGCGCCTGGTGTGGATATGCAATCCTCTGCCTATCTCTTTTTTAAGAATAATGGATACCGGGATTTTGCGTATCAGAATGTCTATTATTTGGAGCTTAAGAATTACGTACTTCCGGATGATATGAAAGTCAGATTAAAGCAGTTAGAAGAAAATGAACTTCATATCACGACCTACCAGCCGGATTTACATCAGGGCTTTGACGAGCTTTTTGATAATCTTGCTAGTGAGGATTGGAGAACCCGGATTACAGATAACATTAAGCGGCCGGATGGCGGCGATCCGGTATTGATTCTAGAGCATAAAGGGAAAATCTGCGGATTTACCGGGCCGCTTGCAGTACAGGAGAGTGGCAGAGGCTACTTTGCAGGGATTGGAGTTCATTCGGATTATCGGGGGCATGGAGCCGGGAAAGCTATGTTTGCTTCCCTTTGCATCGGTCTAAAGGAGATCGGAGCACAGTTCATGACTTTGTTCACAGGAGAAAATAACCCTGCCCGTAATATATATGAGGCAGCAGGATTTAAAATTGTGAAAAGCTTTGCGGATATGCGTAAAGACAAACTCTATTAATTTGCACAATTTATGCGCTGATAAGTAATAGGAAACAAATTTCATTCGCAACACGTGCTCGCCAAAGCACTGCATAAAACGCAGTACTTGGATTGAAGTACGTAATGGTACATAAGACCACAAAATACGTGATCTAAGTGCCAACGACTTCAAACAGCTGCTCACTAAAATATTGTTTTCTTTACTTAAGAATTTTGTTGCTTTGTGCAAATTAATATATTGTTTCTATTATGTAAGTATTTCAATGATTTGTGTAAATGGAAGAAGCCGATTTATTAGGAAGGAGAAGATTTATGGACAAGAAAGTAATCATGGCGATTGGGGGACATATTGGAGATGCGGAGCTTACCTGCGGCGGCGTATTAGCATCCATGGCATTGCAAGGGCATAAAATTATTACCGTAGCTCTGACTGGCGGTGAACGCGGAAACCCACCACATATGTCCGTAGCCGAATACCGTGAGCAGAAGGTGAAAGAGGCGAATGAATTTGCAAAGCTGCTGAACGGAGAAGCAATTGTACTAAAGTACGCTGACGGAGAATTACCAGATAATGATGAAGTTCGTTTTGAATTATGCGATATCATAAGAAAATATAAACCAAATGTACTTCTGACGCATTGGAAAAATAGTATACACAAGGATCATATGCTTACCCATAGGATCGTAAAGGATGCTCAGTTCTATGCGGGGTTACCGGGAATTGAAAGAGAATTACCGGCACATTATGCAGCCGGTCCATACTACGCGGAAAATTGGGAGGATGCTACGGACTTTACCCCGTATGCCTATGTTAAGGTTACGGAAGAGGGATATGAGCTTTGGAAAAAGGCGATACAGCTACATTGGTTTACCGTGAACAGCACAAGCTTTTCTTATATGGATTATTATTCCCATTTGATGATCGTAAGAGGGCATCTGGCAAGAACAAAGTATGCAGAAGCATTTGCGGTGGATGAGGAATCCAAAAAGGTAATTTGGAATGGTTTCTAATTATTAACTCAAAATATAATTTAAGGAGGAAATGATAATGAAAACATTTTTACAAAAGGCAATCAAATTGACATTATGCATCACCATGGGCTTACTTCTATTAACCGGCTGCAGAGGTAATGAAAAAGAGACCGATACGAATGCGAATAAAGAAGTGAAAGAGACGGATACGAACCAAGCTTCCAATCCTCTTGATGATTCTGCAATGCTACCTGGAATTGAAAATGATTTGACTATGGTTGTAGAAGGTGAAGTTGACACCTCGAAAACCTTAACGACTTTAATTGACTGTGATGCATCCCCTGCTTTTAATGGTAATCCATATGATGAGGCTGCAGGATTGAACTGGTCCGTACAGCCATTTATCTATGATTATTTGACATATTACACTCCATATCCCGAAAGAACATTTAAACCTTCTTTGCTGGAAAGCTATGAATATGAAAATAATGTCTTAACAATGAAACTATTACCAGATTTAAAATGGAGTGATGGAACGGTACTTGATGCAACGGATGTGATGACTTCATCTTACATTGCAGTTGGAAGAAGTACGATGTGGAATTACATCGATACCATCGAACAAATTGACAACTTGACAATTCGCATCTCATTTTGTACTGAGAGTCCACTTGTATTAAATGTAACCTTATCGGGACCAATTATGACACCGGATGAGATCTACGGTAAATGGGCAGAAAAATATAGAGAAATTGCAGAAAATTATCGAACCTATGATGAAAGTATCGCGATGTATAAATTTACTGCAGAGGGAAATGAAAAACTTGCCGCCTTAAATGAAGAATTTTTAAGTTATAAGCCGGCACCAAACGAAGTGGTATGTTCAGGCCAATATGTAATTGATAAATATAACAACTCTGAAATTTACTTTATACCAAATGAAAATTATAGAAAGACTCCTCTAATTGGCAGTATTCGAGGTTTGAGGCCTGGTAATTCCCAAGCTTTTTCAACAGCTCTTATGGCAGAAGCATATACCATTGAAAATGGTGGACTGAATGTTGATATGTCGGAGCAGATCGATAAAAAATATGAAAAAACCTTAAGAAAAATTTTCATACCAGAACTTTCAAGCATTGGCTATGCATTGAATACCAATATTTATCCTCTTAATATCCCAGAAGTTCGGAAAGCAATTTCTTGTGCGACCGATCGAAACATCTTGATTTCGATTGCAGAACCGGGTAGCTTTTTGGGTGATACGACCAATAGTCCGATGCTGCCTTCCTTAATAAACACTTACACAACGGATGGATTTATTAATACCTTAGAAAATTACACCTATGATGTGCAAAAGGCGGAAGAAATGCTAACAAGCATCGGATGGACGAAGCAAGGGAATATGTGGGTTGATGAGAACGGCGAGTCCCCTGTTATCAGTATTGCGACAATTAATAGCTGGCCATCTTTTATGATGACAGCAGAGGCGATGAGTTCGATGCTGACGGACTTTGGTTTTAATATTGATTTTAAACCAATGGAGTTCGGTGTGTGGAATGAATTTACAAAATCGGATGAAAAAATGGTTTACTGTGCATTCTTAGCAGGTGCATCCTCCTATGCCCATCCATGGGAGATATATAAAGACTTGTTTACGAGTGTGAGAGCCGGCTGGCCGGAAGTAAAACCTGGAGAAGATAGAATATTAGTAGCTCCTTCTACCGGTAAGGAATATAACATAACGAATATGCTAAATGAATTATATACGGAAACAGATCCGGAAAAGACCAAGAAACTGACAGAAGAATTTATGATACTGGCAAATGACCTTTGCGGATACATACCAGTGATTGAAAAGGCAGCACCACTTCGTATTTATGATACGAAATTATCGCTGGCAGATACAAAGCTCAATACCGTACAGCAAAATTATTATTATTTCGGAAACATCAATACAATCATTGCCAAATTACTTCTGGATGACCAGATATATTTTGTAAAATAATGAATAAACGAGTAGAGAATTTATTAAAGGATAATATCGAGAATAAAGTATTTACCGGAGCTTCCTGCGCTTATATGGGCAGGGAGATACGTCCGGAGTATCATTGTGAAGGAACTTTAGCAGAGACGAAGGAAATGGTAACAGAACATACCCTGTTTGATTTGGCATCCTGCACGAAGATCTTCGTTACCTTGGCATTCATGCATCTCCTGGAGGAAGGCAAAATAGCCTTAACCGATACGGTCATGCGATATCTTCCCTCCTGGAAGAACTGCCATACCGGCAAGATAACGATGTTTGAATTATTGACCCATACGAGTATGCTGCCTTCCCATCTTCCTCTATACAAGATGAGCAAAGACAAGGAGGGTGCAGAAGATATCATCAAGCATTTGCTTCCAAGAGCCAGTCATGGGGTGGAATACTCCTGTCTGGGCTATATGGTCTTGGGATGGGTATTAGAGAAGGTTACTGGCATGACCTTGGATCATGTGGTAGAGGTTTATGTCACGAAACCGCTGGGTATGGAAAACACAGTATATCGTCCATTGGATAAGAAGTATCGCAATATTATGCCAACGGAGCATTGCAACTGGCGGAAGCGCTTACTAATCGGTGAGGTACATGATGAAAATGCGTTCCATTTAGGAGGAGTCAGCGGGAATGCCGGCATTTTTTCGGATATCATAGATCTGTGTAAATTGGCAGAAATGATGTTAACGGGAGAGGGAGCGAACGGCACCGAATTTCTTAAGAAAGAAACCATTGCTATGATGACGAAATGCTATACCAAAGGACTTGGTGAGAATAGGGGACTTGGATGGCGGTTAAAAAACACACCGGATTCTATTGCGTGTGAATATTTTTCGGATACCAGTTTTGGACATACCGGTTACACGGGAACCTCGATTTGGATCGATAAACAATATGACTTTTATGCCATATTATTAACTAATCGTGTATACTACTCTCGTGAGCCGGTAAATATTAATCATGTCCGCCAGGTCTTTCATAACATAGCGTTACTGGAGTATTTGTAAAACCAACTTCGCCAATTTGCACAATTTATGCATTGACAAGTAGTAATATGAAACATATTTTATTTGCAACACACTCTCGCTTGATTGAAGTACGTAATGGTACATAAGGCCACAAAATACGTGGCCTAAGTGCCAACGACTTCAAACAGTTGCTCATAAAAACATGTTTCATATTACTAGTATTTTTCCTTGCTTTGTGCAAATTGATGAAGCCGATTTATTGAGAAGGCTTTTGACTCTCAAATCAATAAAGCAACATAAAAATAATATTTGGAATGAAGTTAATTTGAGGGGCTGTTGCAAATAAATACAGAAGATATAAGGAGGTCTGTGATCTTCCTATAATGCACTGTTTCAAAGACAGGTTGTTAAACGATCTGTCTTTTGATCTGTGTGTGAAGGAAGGTCACAGACCTCCTTATATCAATTCGCATCCGTTAATGCAATGGCCCCCAATTAAATTGGTTTTTTTGTGGTGAGCGGATTTCTTTGACGATGGATTTTATAGCATTACTGAAAAAATGAATTTTACTTAATGTGTTTGTGGTGAATTGATTTTTCGAAAGCTTACGCTTGACGCTTGCATTATGATATCATATGATACTAGTGATTGGGATTTTATTGATTGGTATAGTAATTAATATATTATATAAATGACTGCAGCAAGTGAGGCTTCAGTAATTTGCAATGTACACAGGAGGAAAAGGCATATGAAGGCACTTAAGATGAATGGAATTAATAAGAAAATTATCTTTTTGGTCGTATCTATTATTACGGCTTCCCTGCTTGGACTTTCCGGATTTAATTATGTTATTTCCAAGAAGGAACTGTCCCGTTCAAATCAAATTATTCTAAAAAATGCAATTGAATCTACCATGGTTGAAATTAACCGGAATTACCGTTATACCGTGGGAGAATCTAAGTGGATGGAAGAGGAGAATGCGAAGGCAGCATCCCTGGCTTCCATAAGTGATTTAACCAATGGTGATGTGGATGGAGTGGCAGGCGCAACCGCTGCCGAGGCAGACGCAACAAGCTCTGCCACTAGCAATAGTGTGTATGCAAAGCATAGGATCAACTTAGGGGAATCGGGATATTTCTTCGTTGTAGATTCCAAGGGGAATATTGTTACGCATCCATTTCTGGAGGGGAACATCAATGACCTGAAGTCTAATGATGGAAAGCATGTGATCCAGGAGCTAATGAAGCTTGCCCAAGCTGGGGGTGGAACCTTAAGCTATGCCTTGGAGAAGGATATCAGCCTTGTAAATGACAGTAAGACGGTATATACACAGTATTTTCCCTATTGGGATTGGGTGGTTTGTGCCGTGATCTATGACACGGAGCTTGCAAGGGGATCAAGCATCATCTTGGCAAATAACCTGATTGGCTTTGCTGTGATCATGGCAATTTCCCTGTGTCTGATCATCATAATCAGCAAAAGAATTACGGATCCGATCAAGAGAATCACGAGGATACTCTCTGAGGTATCGGAGGGAGATCTGACGTTGGACAAGGTTCGGATCAATACCCAGGATGAAACAAAACTTCTTGGCGATTCGGTTAACCGATTGATAGACAGCTTAAGCAGGATCATCCGGCTGATGGTTGATTCCAGCAAGAAGCTAAGTAACTATGCAAAAGAATTAAAACAGTCCTCGGGAATTGTATCCGAAACTACGAATGAGGTGGCAAAGGCAATATCCCAGATGGCAATGCAGTCAGATGAGCAATTCAGGCAGACGGTGGACAGTGTCCAGAAGGTCACCTTGCTTGGTGAGAATATTAAAGAAACAGCGGATGCTAGCAGTAAGATCGGTTTGGTTGTTCAGAAGAATCTGGAACTGAAAGAAATGGGATTAACATCCGTACATGATTTGCAGGATGCAACCAAGGAGAATAATGAGAATTCGGCGGTAATTGAAGATTTGGTACATCGAATCGATGAGCATGCAAAGGATATCGGAGAGATTACATCAATCATATCCAATGTGGCAGAGCAGACCAATCTCCTCGCGCTAAATGCAAGTATCGAGGCATCCAGAGCAGGGGAGCATGGAAAAGGATTTTCCGTGGTTGCAAATGAGATCCGTAAGCTTGCGAACGCAACCGCAGTCGCGACCGATAATATTCGGGAAAAAATCAATCAGATGCAGAACCAGTCCGAGGAAGCCGTGAACTTTATCTGCAAGAATCAGTCAGGAGTAGAGAAGATTAATCAGGCGGTAAGTCAGACGGAGAAGATTATCGGCAAGATCTCTGATGGATTGCAGATGCTGATCGAGGATATCGAGGTTATCATTGGCCATAACCAGGAGATTAACGATAAAAAGGATGAGATTCTGGTGATGCTGGGGAATGTTTCCGATACCGCACAGGATAATTCAGCTGCTATCGAGGAAATATCCGCAACCGCAGAGGAACAATCCGTGACGATCGTTGAAATTTCAGAGAATATCTCACAGCTTAATAACATGGTCGATGGCTTGAATGCATTGATTAATGAATTTCATGTGAAAGAGAATTGAATAAAAGAAAATTAAATATAGAGAAGTCCCCCGAAACTGGGGGGACTTACTGGCTTGAGCAAAGTTAATAATATGTCTGATTGTAATTATATGGGTGGCGTGATAGGATGCAAATAAGGAGTAACCAAGACAGGGTAAGGTCAAGTCTCTTGACCTAGTTAGCCTCCCTGACTGGAAGAATGATCGGTATCAATCTGGAGCTGGTAGAAGAGGGGTTGGTAACCATCCAGGATAATACTCCATGGGCAATGTCGGAAGGAAGAAAAGCGACATTAGCAAATGCCAAAGCAGCTTATGATATGGGCGTTAATATGATTCTGCTTACCGGCAATCCTGGGAATGGAATTAGTAATAAAGCGATATCGGATTCTTTAAAAACAATCGGAAGCCAAATGAGAGATAATCTGATCCTGGCAG
>SVEA01000076.1 GCA_015057615.1 Lachnospiraceae bacterium
GGTACGGACTTCGTTATGCAGATGGTGAAGGATACGAAGCCGAAGAGCTTCTCGGATCTGGTACGTATCTCCGGACTGTCCCATGGTACCGACGTATGGTTAAACAATGCGCAGACCCTGATACAGGAAGGAAAATGTACCCTGGCAACGGCGATCTGTACCCGTGACGATATCATGACCTATCTGATCAATACCGGAGTAGAGCCGGGAAAAGCCTTTAAGATCATGGAAAGTGTACGAAAAGGAAAGGGGCTTACGCCGGAAATGGAAGAGAGTATGATTGCGGCAGGGGTTCCTGACTGGTATATCTGGTCCTGTAAGCAGATCAAATACATGTTCCCGAAGGCACATGCGGCAGCCTATGTTATGATGGCGTTTCGAATTGCATATTTTAAAGTGTATTATCCATTAGCTTACTATGCAGCATATTTTAGTATCCGCGCTTCGGCTTTTAATTATGAGCTTATGTGCCTTGGACGGCAGCGTCTGGAGGAGCATATGGCAGATTACAAGAGAAGAAGTAATGAGCTCACCAAGAAGGAGCAGGATACCTTAAAAGATATGCGGGTGGTTCAGGAAATGTATGCCCGCGGGTTTGAATTCATGCCGATTGATATTTACCGTGCGAAGGCACGCCATTTCCAAATCATAGATGACAAGCTGATGCCATCCTTAAGTTCTATCGATGGTCTTGGCGATAAAGCAGCGGATGCCGTGGTGGAGGCATCCAAGAAGGGCAAGTTCCTATCCAGGGATGACTTTAAGATCCGCTCAAGGGTCAGCTCGACGGTGGTAGATAATATGGCGAACATGGGTCTTTTGGGTGATCTTCCGTTATCCAACCAGATGTCACTGCTGGACTTTTTGTAAAAGCCTTTCGCAGGAGGGGTTATGAGGCGGTATCTGTATGGCTGGATAAGTAAAAATTCTCATAATGTAAAAGCAATATGTAAGAAGTATAGGAAAACATTTTATGATGTGATATCTGTGGTGAAATAATTCGAACAAGAGAAGGTAGGAAGATATGATAGGGATATCAATCGGAAGAAGTCGAAGCTACAGGAAGATATAAATAATAATAAAGTAATACGTATGTAATAAAAATAGGGTTTCTCTTAATGGAAGTCGATTGGAAGGTCCAAGGACTCTCCATAAGGGAAACCCTATTTATATATCTCGCTTTATTCAGTGTCAAATCTTTGTTTCATGAATTATTTCAGTCTGGCAGATGGGAATTATATACACATGCGAATAGCATTACAATCAAAAGCCACAGAAAACCGTAAATTAATGCAACAAAACCCCTAAGATAGGGAAGCATTACTAAAATGTGTATATTGTAAAAACAATTTAAAAAATTTATAAAAAAGTGCTTGCATTTTTCTTTGGGATGTTGTATAGTAATAAATGTTCCAAGGAAAAGCTACAAGGCTCGTTGGTCAAGCGGCTAAGACGCCGCCCTCTCACGGCGGAATCAGGGGTTCGATTCCCCTACGAGCTACTAATAATGAAAGCCTAGTTAATAGCCATTTCTACAAATACAGAAATGGCTATTATTATTTTACAACACGAATTTTAGTGGAATTTTCAACGGAATTAACGTTGCTCTATGATCACGAGATAATAAAAAGTAAGCAAAACGTTTTAAATAAAAATCTTAAAATGGCTTATTTTTTTACTACTCTTATCTAGGCTTTTTCTAAGTTCATGTATTCTTACAGGATAACGCATGGTACACTCTTTTTTCAGATAGGTGTTTGGCAATATTTATATACCTATTTTTTCCCTCTTAACCCAATTAATTCAGTTATTGAACTAAACCATAGGAAGTGGTATAATATTCATGAAAGCCTTATCAATAGAATTGTCGTATATTACTAGAGTTAAAGGAGAAGCGAATAATGGAACGGGCTAATCTATTGCAATTACAAAACGGCAGCGATGTAAGAGGAATTGCTTTGACAGGAATGAAAGGGGAAAATATCAATCTGACACCGGATGCGGTAAAAAACATAGCAGCTTCCTATGTACTTTGGATGGCAGAGAAATGTAATAAACCAACTGGGGAGCTGATCATTGGTGTTGGGCATGACTCAAGATTATCCGCAGACAGCTTGAAAAATGGGGTTATAGACGGACTGCTTTTGGCTGGATGTCAGGTTATGGACTGTGGCTTATGTTCAACGCCATCGATGTTTATGGGAATTGTTTTTAAAGAAACTAATTTTGATGGTTCTATTATGATTACAGCAAGTCATTTACCATTTAATCGAAATGGACTGAAGTTTTTTAGTCAAAGCGGAGGACTGAATAGTACCGATATTAAGGAGATTTTATTAAAGGCAGAAAACCTTACACTGCCAGAAAGATCAAATGACAGGCAAGCGAATAAGTTGAATTTAATTGATTTTTACAGTAGATTTTTAAGAGATAAAATAAAGCAGGAAGTAGTTAGCGAAGATTATGACCATCCTTTGAAAGGATTAAAAATCGTTGTTGATGCCGGTAATGGCTCCGGTGGCTTCTTTGTTGAACAGGTGTTAAAGCCTTTGGGAGCGGATACGGAAGGAAGTCAATTTCTTAATCCAGATGGTAATTTTCCTAATCATATTCCCAATCCGGAAAATGAAGCCGCAATGGAATCAATCCAGAAAGCTACTCTGGATAGCAAAGCAGATCTCGGTATCATTTTTGATACGGATGTGGACCGCGCAGCGGTAGTATTTGCCAATGGGGAAGAGGTTAATCGGAATCGGCTGATCGGTCTGACAGCAGCCATCCTTTCTAAATATCATCCGCATACAACAATTGTGACAGATTCCGTAACTTCCGATCATCTGACAGAATTTGTTGAGAACACACTTGACATGAAGCATCGCCGATTTAAAAGAGGATATAAAAATGTTATTAATGAGGCAATTCGTTTGAACCGGGAAGGTGTCGAAACGCATATAGCGATCGAAACCTCAGGACATTGCGCATTTAAGGAGAATTATTTTCAGGATGATGGAGCTTATCTGGTTGTAAAGGTATTGATAGAAGCTGCAATATGCCGAAATCAGGGAAGAACAATTGAAACCCTTATTAAAGATTTGAAGGAACCAAAGGAGAGTAAGGAGTTTCGTATGAAGATAACAGCAGAAGATTATAAAACCTATGGTGTAAACTTGCTAAAAAGCTTTGAAGAATATGCAGCCAAACAGCCGGGGTTCTATCCGGTAGCAAATAATTATGAGGGCATTCGGGTTTCTATTCGAGATAAGAAGGTAACCGGCTGGATGCTGCTCCGGGTCTCCCTGCATGATCCGTTGATGCCGATGAATATAGAAGCAGATACAAAAGATGGAGTGAATGTAATCACTAATCGATTGATGCCATTCTTAGAGAAACAGAAACAATTAGATATCACAAGTCTAAAATAGAAACTATTAATAGCATTTTATTATAGAAACTTATTTATAGAAAGTAACATTAGAATAAGTATATTTTGAAAAGTGTTGAGCTGTCGTATTCGTGGTTTATAACCGTTTATATGGCAGCTTTTATCTTTGGCAGGCCAAACTGTCCTTTTACGGCTGCAGTTAAGAGAAGTTATGGAACACCTCAAAACGTTGGGAGATGACTAGAAGAAGAGATTAGGCGGTTACCTGATTATGTTGTTATAGCTTGGCATTTTGGAATTGTAATAAATTGTATGAAAAATTAATACAATTTACCCTTGACTTTATTCTAAGGATGTAGTACGATAGTTCCTGCGCTGATGAAGCACAGCCACGAAAGAAACAGAGATCGTAAATACGATAGATACAAAAATCGGAAAACGATTACAACAAAAATTCGGAAATGAAAAAAATGTTGAAAGAAATAAAAAAAGTGGTTGACAGACATAGAATTATGTGATAGAATAATTTCTTGTCGGCAGCAAAACAAATTGCTTAAGACAATCGCTTCAAAGCGATATGAACCTTGATAATTGAACAGTGAAACAACCCTGAAAATTCTAAAATTATGAGACGCGTTCCGCAGGAACGATACACATCAGGGTCTCAAAAATAGAAGTTTCAAGACGATTGACCAAATCAATCATATGAACTCGTATCTGGAAACAGATACACCACAAAAAC
>SVEA01000008.1 GCA_015057615.1 Lachnospiraceae bacterium
AACTATGAAAAAGCTTCATAGGGGGGGATTGTTGCGTCTTTTTGCTAACAAAGAGACGTTTTCATAATAAAAGCTGCTTTATAAACTCGACTTCGTCAATTTGCATAATTTATGTGTTGACAAGTAATAGGAAACAAATTTCATTCGCAACACGTTATTCCCAAAGCACAGCATAAAACGCAGTACTTAGATTGAAGTACGTAGTGGTACATAAGATCATAAAACACATGATCTTAGTACCAACGACTTCAAATAGTTGTGCAGTAAATTAATTCCGCTTATCACGGCTTGGAGAATAGTTAAGACGCAACATACGACCCGAAGGGCATCAAAGCCAGCTTTGCAATCTTAAAATGCTGTAATCCGAACGGAATTCCTATGACCGTTATACATAGTACCAAGCCGATCGCCGCAGATACCACTGCCATTGGCAGCCCCGATACGATAAGCCATATTATATTAAGAAGTAAGGAACCCACTCCTCCGCCATAGACAATTTCTTTTCCGAACGGAAAGAAGCTTAAAGAAGCGAATTTAAAGCATTGTAATCCAACCGGTATCCCGACAATCGTGATACACCATAAACATCCCATAAGCACCCAGCTTAGACCGCTGACAAAACCGCCGCAGAGAAACCATAAAACATTACCTAAGCATCCCATTTCTTTTCCCTCCTAAGAAATTCAAGTGATCCACAAACCGATCTTGATTTTTGCATTTTATCAACCTTATGTACTGGTTTCTGTGAAGAAATCTGTACATCTGTGACTATATCTGCTCTGTATTGCCTTCCTTGGCAGTTAACCAATTTTTACAACGCTTTGGATAGTTTGTAATCACCCCGTCACAGCCCCAGTCATACAGCGTTTGTAAGCCTTCCTCGTCATTCACAGTCCATACATTTAATTTAATGCCATAATACTTACAGTTTTGCACAGCTTCCTCGGTTAAACCCCGGAAGTCCGGATGGTAGTATTCAAAATGATACTTACTGGCAAAATATCCTGCATTGCCAAGCCCTTCCTTAAGTGTCAGCACGCCGCAGGGGATCTCCGGTATCAGTTCTTTGCATCGAATCAGAGATACATGATTAAAAGAGGAAAACATAACCCGGTTCTCCATCCCATACGCCCGAAGCATCTCTACAACTCTTTCTTCCAATTCATTATAATAATAGTTTCCTGATTTTAATTCCACATTGGTAGTGATCGGCTTGCTTTTCGCCCAGGTTAAATATTCCTCAAAGCTTGGAATGGTATTAAAACCATGCTTATCCCCGAATTTCTTATTAATATTAAATTTCTGTAGTTCCTCAAAGGTATAATCTCTTACAAACCCGGTACCATCGGCTACCCGGTCGATAAATTCATCATGAATAATGACCAGTACATTATCTTTTGATAACTGAACATCTAATTCTATCTCATCTGCTCCTGCTTTATATGCTTTCTTAAAAGCAAGCATCGTATTCTCCGGAAATTTGCCGCTGTATCCTCTATGCGCAATAACCTTCATAGTAAGTCCTCTTTTCTGCTTCTTGCTTGACAATCTGTGTCTCATAAACCATCCTTTTCTGGATATTCGTTTATTCCCCTATTGTATATAAGTTGCTATGAAATAGCAATAAAAAAATGCATTTTATTTACGATTTAAGGGTAAAAATTTCTCTTGACATATGCTCTTGCGATGGGTAAAATATATTACAGTAAACGATATATCGATCACTGTAATACTATGGAGGTATCTAATGAGAGATAATATCAAAGGCGGTGCCTTAACAGAAACAACGTTCTTTATTTTAATTTCCCTATTTCAACCCAGCCATGGATATAAGATCATGCAGTTCATCAAGGAAGAGACAAACGGGCGCTTAAATCTGGGGGCAGGTACCCTGTACGGAGCCCTTAACACCATGTTGAAAAAGGGATGGATTAAATCCTATGATGGTATGGAGGAGAAAGAGGATAACAGCAGAACCAAAGAATACATTATCACAGAAGAAGGAAAAAGCATCGCAAGAACCGAATTAAAGCGGCTACGCCAGGTTTATCAAACCGGAATAAAAATATTGGAGGAAGTGAAGGATAATGAGTAAGAGATATCTAAGATATTTTTTTGATGCCTTGGATGGGCAGCAAAAATGGTTGAATCAAATGGCTAAGAAAGGCTACCGATTAGTAAAGACAACAAATTTAACCTATCAATTTGTTAAATGTCAGCCAATGGAATATCAATATAGGGTAGAATTCGTTGCAGACAAGTACCATCGTGAGCTTAAGGATTATGAGGAATTTCTTGCTAACATGGGCTATATCACAATGGAAAAGAATATGAATCTCCATTACGGCATAGGAAAAGTTAAGTGGCGCCCATGGCTGAGAAAAGGAACCATGGTTGCAACCAGTCCCGGAAACTATAATAAGGAGCTGCTCATCATAGAGAAAAAGAATGATGGTACTCCCTTTGCGATGCATACCGACCATGCAGATATCGTTTCGTATCTATCGAAAATCCGCAATACCTATCTCTGGTCGTTTCTGCTTTTAATACTGCTTACCATTTTAGCGGTTAAAGAGTATGAAGCATCCGATCTTCTTCGCAATGCTATCCTTGGATGTGTCGCTGTACTAAGTGCTTTCTATCTGTATATTACAATTCGATATTCTCTTGCCATTCATAAATATAAGCAAACAAAGAAGATATATGAATAAGAAAATGATATCCTTATCAAAAGTCGATTTGTAAAATTAACTTCATCCATTTGCAATTTATATATGGATAAGATAGGCTGTTGCAGCATAAAAAAGATACAGGGAAGGTCATTGACCTCCTTGTATCTTTTGCAGCATTCCTTATTCCTTATCTTATCGCTTCGAGGCGGCAATTGGCTCCGGCAAATTGGCTCGATCGGAATTATTGAAATACTTAATAATATCTCTTCGTGTTATAATTCCGATAAAGTAATCCCGGTCATCGATTACCGGAATAAAGTTTTGATCCAAAGCCCGGCTTAAAAGCTCCTCCATCGTAGCAGTGATTCTTACCGGAGGGTTCTTATCTATACCAATCTTTATCACATCGCGAATCATGGTATTCTCAATGCTCTGCATATTGATTTTATATAATGCTTCCTGATCCTCTTCGTCCTCGATCAAATACCACAGAAAATTGCCTTCACTGATGGTTCCTATGTACTTATTCTTTCTGGTAAGTACAGGTATCGCAGTGTATCCATGGTAGCGCATCTTTTCCAATGCCTGACGCAAGGTGAAATCTTCATAAAGATAAGCCACTTCGCTCTTTGTTCTTAAAAAATAAGCTATATTCATAAAAACAACCATGCCTTTCTGACTACCTGCCACTTTGCTTCGCAGGCTCAAATTTGCGTGTAATCTCCTTCTCTATTCTATGATTAGCCCGACAAAAGCCTTAGACCACGTATTTTGTGGCCTTATGTACCACTACGTACTTCAATCCAAGTACTGCGTTTTATGCAGTGCTTTATGAGACCATGTGTTGCGAATAAATTTTTTTCATATTACTTGCCAACACATATATTGTGCAAATTGACGAAGTCGAGTTTACAAACTGGCTTTTGTCGTTCATATCATTCTATGTTTATATCCTGACACCAAGTAAGCGTAAATCGGCAACCGTTTGCGCATAGGATTTCACCTGAATCGTCTGAAAGCCAAAGGGCTTTGCTCCTTCCAGATTCGCCGATAGATCATCTAAGAATACCGCATTCTCCGGTTGAATCCCATATCGTTCAATCAGAATATGATATATATTGGCCTCTGGCTTTATACATTTCACCTGATAAGAGATTACGCCGCCGTCAACGTAGTTTAAGAATTTAAAGTACTCTTTTGCATAGGCAAAACTGAACTTTGCATAATTGGATAAAAGATATATCCGATACCCATTTTTCTTTAGCCGGCGGAGTAGGTCGGAGGAATAATCGTATTCCTGCACCAACGCAGAAGTATCCTCAAACAGCTTAAGGATCTCCTTCTCTACGCTTGGTTCCTCTTTCCCACATGCAGCAATCAACTCAGCCTCATCCATAACGCCGCGGTCCAGCTCATGCCACCGACTGCTCAAAACTGTTGCCTTACTGATTTTATGCTGCATCTCTTCGGTATATCCGCATTCTGCTAAATATTCCTTCCATCGAAAATGCGCAAGAACATTCCCGATATCAAAAACAATTGTATTAATCATGATTAACCTCATTTCTGCGCTGCCTTTGTTGGCTCGTTTACGAGACAATACGCATAAACAAGTTTGTGGATACAGCGTAGACACAAACTTGCACGTGAATTGGCATTCACGTTGTAAAAGATTTTTAATCTTTCACTCTTTCTCCTTCTGTCTCAAGTAAATTGCTTTCTAATTCTTATCATCAAACAATCTGGGGAAGTATTGTTACAGCTCGTACAAACAAAATATCCGCTTTCCCTATCGTTCGTCGAAGTAATGTTTTGGAAACCTCACCCTAATGCCCATAGACTATTCACCCAACTATCATTATAGCAAATTGATCCGCAAAAAGGAATCGACTTCACCATATTTACACAAATTTAACTTTTCATTTCGCCATTCTTATTGTGAAATCCTGAAAATGTACCGTATGCCGCTTCCGATATGGACATTTTCCTGCACGATCGGTTAATATGATAGCCAGGAATTCTAATTTACAAAAATTAATTTGAGTGTCAAAACCCGATTTATAAAACTAACTTTCTCAGCACTAGAATGAAGTACGTAATGGTACATGAAACTACAAAATTACGTGTTCTACGTACCAACGGCTTCAAACAGTTGCTCATCAAAAAGAAAGAGCCGATCGGTCCGGGGAATCTTCCCGGTTCCGATCTGCTCTCTTTTTTTCTAAAACTCTTATTTCGTATGGGCTGCTGCCTGTTGCATAACAATAGGAATACGGTAAGAAGGTCTGTACCCTTTCGGTACCGCTTACTTCTCCAGGGTTACGGTACCAAGTACCGATGGGTTCGTATAGCCGGTTCCTGTCTCATCATACCAATTATAGGTTCCCGCCCGGCTTCCGCTTCCTGCATCATCATTGATCTGAAAATCCAGACCAATGACCGTACCGGCCTTGGGAGTAATATCGGTCCATTGAATTGCTGCTTCTACGACATAACCGCTCTTAGTACGCTTTGTCGCGGAACGAATATGATCCGGAGTACATTTCGTTCCGTTAAACGAAGTTTCATTGCTATAATTTATTCGATATTGGCAGTCATCCTCTTCATAGGAGGTCGTCTTCCCATTATTCTGATCCACAAATATTTCAAGGGAATCCTGCTCATAGGCATTAGCACTTGCTTTGGAAATCACTTTATCCGTTACCTCTGCGTACACATATAGGTATTTTTCATCCCACATTGCCCGAACCTTCGCCGTAGCCTTCGGGTTTCCTGTTTTTATGGTAAGCGGAAGTTCCTCCTGCTTCTTCCAGATTTTATCCAGCTCACCATCGATGACCGGTGTCCCGTGGGAGAGCTGCGCATACGGTTTCATAATGACTTCACCATAATATTTGCTTGTGGTGTCCTGCATATCTTTTAAATCATTCCAGGAGAGCTTTGCTCCGTCATTGATTACCGCAATATCAAGCCCTACCTTATCCCCAGCCTTCCTGCCGCTTAACGGGATGGTAACAATACCTTCATATCCCTGTTTGGTATCCTTTGCTTTGGTTCTCTTTAGCGTATATTCCTTGATTTTCGCCTTCTCTGACCTGCTATTTGCAGCATCCAAATATACGATGATTTCATCACCCTTTGCCGCATCCTTATCCGCAACCTGTACCTTTACCCGGATATCCTTCTCGTCCCAGATAATTTGAAAGGATACCTCCGTACCGTTACTTCTATAAGTGGTCTTTGGCGCCATCGCCCAGCTCCCAGACGCAGAATAAAGTGCCACTGCACTTTTGATATAAGGTTCCAGCTGGCTGGGATCTACAATTCCATAGTAAGCAGGCTTTGCCTGATACTCATCGTCAAATAAAAGCGGGCACTGCTTTCTTTTCCCATCTGCTCCGCCGCCGACAAAGCTTGCATTATTCAGCCAGGATGCACCATCATGGGTTCCCCATACCGTTACTCCGGTAATATCAATTCCCGTTTCTTTATCCAATTCATAAAGCTTCTCAAATATTTCTTTATACCGATATCCCTGCTTCGTATATTCCGCTTCTTTGTTAGTACCGTCATAGTCCAAGCTGGACTGTAGATCCAATTCCGTTATCTGAACCTCATCCACCACTGCTGCATAAGCGCGAATCGCTTTTTCAAAGCTATCCATTGCAGGCGATTCCATGGAATAATGTCCCTGCATACCCATGCCGTCAATTCTTGCTCCCGGATACTCCTTAATCTCCTGGAGCAGCTTACTTATTGCCTCATACTTTATGCGGTCGGTCTCGCCATAATCATTATAGATCAGCTTTATGTGGCTGGGGGCATATTGATTGGCCAGACGGAACGCTTCTTTGATATAAGAATCATCTCCCTGGAACACCTGATACCAATGGGATATTCCAGAGCCTCCATCCGATTTCCGTATGCCGCCCTGATCGATCTGCTCATTTACCACATCCCAAGCATATATTATTCCTGCATATTTGCTGTCTGCACCGTCATAATGCTGTAGGACCGTTTTTATGTAGTATTCCAGCCGCTCGAGCATTACTTCCTTGGCGACATAAGCGCCATCCGAAGCATAATTTTCTTTAAAAAACCACTCCGGTGTCTGCGAATGCCATACTAAGACATGTCCTTTCACACGAATAATATCCTCCGGGTGTTCCTTATTATATGCCAGCACATAATCCATGATTTTATCGGCATTTGTAAAATTCAATACCAATTGCCCATTCTCATTGAAGGTTGGCTTTGCTCCTAAGAAGGAATCCGGCTTCATCTCATTTTCCGGGGTAACACTGTTAAAATGCTTTGTTACCAATGCCATACGAACCTTGTCATCCAAAGCACTTACCGGAATTGCAACCCCTGCCTTTCCGGCTATCGTTGCCTCTTTCGCCAAATGCTCCTTTAGCGGCGTAAGCTCTTCCTGGATGGAGTGCTCCGGCTTTGCTATCCCGATGATTTTAAAATTATCGATATAGAAATCACTTAAATCATTTGCTTCTAAATAAATAATTATATTCGTTACATCACCAGGAACCTCATAGCTTCCGGATACAAGTACATAATCATCCTTTCCCGTTGTTCCAGACGCAATCCGATTATAGCTTGTGCTGCCATCCTTATCATATTGAACTGTTAAATACATTTCTTTACTTTGACTTTTGACCTGGGCGGAAACATCAATACTCCCACCAGCATACGCATTCCCATCAAAGTTAACCCCGTTCCAGTTCTGGGTTCTTTTAGAGACCAGAAGAGCCTTGGAGCCGTCGACTCCGGCACCCTCGACAATACTTATGTCTGCGCTTCTTGCAATGGCTATATGGGTACTTCCTTCAAAATTCTCAAAAAGCTCCATTGCATCCGATGAATCCTTCTTTGTTTTCTCAGTGCCCTCTGCAAAATCCCTTGAGGCAGACAGCAGCAGTACCAATAGCATTGTAAAACAAAATATGATCCCTTTTACAAATCTCCTCATTATTTACCTCCATAATGCATATTTTTACAGTCTCAATTTAATTGTACATGGTTTTACTTTCTTTTCCATCTGACAGATTATATAATTTATACAACAAACTATATACTTTTCCCTATGGATAAACTTCGCTGTCTTCTTCCGCAGGTGCTAGAAACATGTAATGATAAAATGACTATAAAATGCATAATAAGCTGAGTGAATTGTGGTATGCTTACGCATAAATGTACATGTTCTGAAGGTAGTGGAGAAACACCTACATTCGAGCCCCATTTGATAATCGATTTTACTTGACAAAAGGTAGAATAAGTAATATATTACATATTAATATGTAATATATTACTTATATAGAGCCAAACGGAGCAGCTCTTTCCAGTAAAGTTAAAATAAGTGGGAAAAGTATACACGCGAAGAAGGGAAGAAACAATAATCATGAACAGAAGCACCATACTAACCGGATTAAATGATAAAACCATTCTCTTTGGCCTCTTTTTTGCATTTGATAACCAATTGCAGGCTGCGGGCGATACATTTTATGAAGGCATCACCAGTAAGCAGTTCTTTCTTATCATCTGCCTGTCGTTATTTCATGACCACTGCCCTACCATAAAAGAATTATCGGAAGTTATGGGGTGCTCGCATCAGAATGTGAAGCAACTTGCAAATAAACTTGAAAACAAAGGGGTTCTTAATATCTTACCCGATGATAAGGACAAAAGAAAAGTACGGATAGTTCCGACGGAGAAGCTAATGCAGCTTGAAAGGAAGCATAGGAAGAGAGGGCAGGAGTTCATGGAACGGCTTTATGATGGACTTTCGGATGAAGAAATCGGAATCACCTTAAAAGCTATGACTAAGGTCGAGAGCAATCTCACCTTAATAAGAGAGGGCAAAGTTTAACAAGGAAGCGTTTCGCTTGCGAAACTCTAGCGCCGAGCATGGCCAGCATCGCTAGCAAAATACAATATATGTGAGTGCGTCATCCCAATGCGAACTATGTTCGCATGGAGCATTTTTTAATAAATAAGATAAACTTTCCTATTCAATAAAAAACAGTGCAGAAATGAGGAGAAGGTTGAAAGAAATACACTTTCAACCACAAACTTTGTGCCTGCGAAATCCTCGGCACAAATTCGGATGCACAAAATACATGTGCAGGAATGGAGTAAATAATGAAAATAATTGTCGTATATCAAAGCAGTACCGGATTTACAAAGAAATATGCTCAGTGGATTTCTGAAGAACTGTCCTGCGATCTTGCAGCCTATGAAGATGCATCAAAGAAAATAAATGATTATGATGTAATCATTTATGGCGGAGGTATCATGGCCGGCAGGATTGCCGGTTTCAATAAATTGAAGAAGAATCCTCTTATCCCCGGGAAGAAGCTTATTCTATTTGCAACTGGGGCAACAAATATGAATGCATCCGAAATCATTAGCCAAATCCGGGATAACAATCTCACACCCGAAGAACAAAAAAGTATCCCATTTTACTATTTTGAAGGTGGAATCAATTACGAAAGTATGGGCTTCTTTTCGAAAGCACTCTTGAAGAGCATGTGCAAATCTCTTCAGAAAAGGAGAAACAGGTCGGATGAAGAAACCGGTATGATGCATGCTCTTATGAAATCAAATGATCACTCGGATAAGACCCTGATCACTCCCCTGACAGCCTATGTGAAAGCCCTGTAATTATATAAGCAGTACCATTCTCGTTCCCGTATAATACGGTATAATTAAAACCGTCATCATTTTAAATTCGTATTTACCATACTTTATTAGGAACGTTTATCAAGCTTCTTCTTACCACTGGATAGCAACAAAGAGTTAGCCTTGGTAACCTCTCGCACCGAGCGCGTTCTGCCGTAGGTAGATAATACCTTAAGCGCGAGTGGGGCATCCCAATGCGAACTATGTTCGCATGGAGGTTTTTTATCGTATAGGACGCAATTTCGTATACGATAAAAATAGAGTGTTATACCATAAATGATCTTCACTTATTATATAACACTCTATTCTCTGCTTAATTATATTTACAAATTACTTCAATCTCCACTTTTGCACCCATTGGTAATGCAGCTACCTGAAAACAAGAACGTGCAGGATATGGTTCTGCAAAATAAGTTGCGTACACTTCATTCATTGCTGCAAAATCATGAATGTCCGAAAGAAATACTGTCGTTTTTAAGACATCCTTTAACGATTCTCCAGCAGATTCTAGGATTGCTTTTATATTTTCAAGGCTCTGCCTTGTCTGCCATTTAATATCATCCGAATCGATTGCTGCAGTTTCTGGATTAATCGGCAGCTGACCGGATGTAATTAGCATTGAATCTGCCTGGATCGCCTGTGAATAAGGACCAACTGCTTTTGGTGCCTTATCCATGTTTATCACTTTACTCATCGATTACTCCTTTCTTGATTGCTTTCTTCATCCAATCCTTCCCATCAACTACTCTGGCAATCACCATTGCAAGACCGGTATCTCCTGTTACATTAACAACGGTAGCCGGTGCATCCGTTAGTGTACCAATCAACACCATAACCGGTATCGAAACCGTAGGGAAGCCAAATGCCGATATAATAAATATTTCGGCCACATATCCACCTGCCGGAATTCCACCCATGACAACGGATGCTACGACTGCTACAACGATGGATATAATAATGTTTCTTGGTGTCGCATATGGTATTCCAAAAATCGAACATAGGAATGCAATTTTTAGAATCTGAATAATACATGCTCCATCTTTATGCAGATTTGCACCTAATGGTATTGTAATATCAGCAATATCATCCGGAATACCAAGCTGCTTTCCCTGAATCATATTGATTGGAAGGGTTGCTGCGGATGAACATGTTCCCAAAGCGGTTAAGGTAGGAGGCAATGCTGTCTTCCACCATTTTTTCACTCCTGCGGCTCCGGCTCCGATATATGCCATAGCAGTTTGTGAAACAATATAATAAATTATAATTACGACACCATAAACAATGATTGCTCGCGAAAGAGGTCCAATTACCTGCTTACCATACTCTCCAATTAAGATGGCGAAATAGCAGCCTAAACCAATTGGTGCGATTTTCATTACGATTCCAATTATATTAACGATGATATCCGATAACCCTTCCATAAGCTTTAAAACCGGTTTTCCTTTTTCTCCCGCCATGATAATTGCGATAGAAAACATTACGGTAAATACGATAAGAGCCATCAAGCTGCTTTTGGAAAATAAAAGCGGAAAGTCATTCACCGTAAACATGCCAAGGATGTTCATATTACCACTCACATTTCCAACTTCTTCGGTTAAATCCAGTACTGCTCCTTTCGCCGGATCAAACATTAATGAAGCGGCAACCATGAATAAGCAAGATATCACTCCGGTTACAATCGTACCAATCAAGAACGTTATAAGAATTTTTCTTAGCTTTACCAAATTCTCCATTTTTGCAATCGCTGCAGACAGTGAGCAGAAAATCAGAGGCACTACACAGCAATATAATAAATTTAGAAAAATATCTGCGACAGGCTGCAGAACTTTAGCATCCTCTCCCCAGAAAAATCCGATTACCCCGCCTAGTATCATGGATCCCAATAAAATAACAGAAGATTTATATGTATTCCATACATTTTTCATGCTTCTTCTCCAATCTTAATATAATTTTGAATGGTCTTATTTATTGATTTTACGTAAATTTTTCTTTATATTTTCTACTGCATTCCTAACAATTTCCGGCGTAGTCCCCATATTAAGCCGAATGAAGCCCTTCCAGTTCGCACCAAACCATTCACCATAATCAACCGCGAGATTACATTGATTCTGTGTAAATTCTTTGATCTGTTCTATATCGACATAATTTCTCAAATCCATAAACAAAAGATAGGTACCTTCGAGTGGAGAAATATATACCTCTGGAAATTCTTTCATCTCTTCTACAACGGTTTGATAATTTTGATAAATTAGTGTCTGCTGATTAAACCGCTTCCAGTTTTAAATCAGCCGTTCGGTACCTTAAAAATCGTATCAGTAAAATCAGCGCAGAAAGTATTCGTGCTTGAATCTTGAATAGATTCGTCACGAATACGGATAATGCGATAG
>SVEA01000077.1 GCA_015057615.1 Lachnospiraceae bacterium
CCAGATCCTGCGGGGTTATCCCCAAAGCACTCAGGTCATGGAACAGGGACAGTACCTTCGGATCATCAAAACGTATCGTCTGCGCATCGATACCGGTCAGATCCTCCAGCATACGAATCATGGTAGGATCATCATGGCCGAGGATATCCAGCTTTAATAGGTTATGATCGATGGAGTGATAATCGAAATGGGTCGTAATCGTTGATGTTGTCATATCGTTTGCCGGATGCTGCACCGGTGTAAAGGAATAGATATTTTCCCCAAGGGGAAGGACGACGATACCGCCGGGATGCTGTCCGGTGGTTCTGCGGACTCCGACACAGCCTTCCACCATCCGTTCGATCTCTACATACCGCTTATGAATTCCCCGCTCTTCAAAATAATTCTTTACATAGCCATATGCGGTCTTCTCTGCCAGCGTACCGATGGTTCCCGCACGGAAGGTTTGTCCTTTACCGAAGATTACCTCCGTATAATCATGCGCCTTACTCTGGTATTCTCCTGAGAAGTTCAGGTCAATATCCGGCTCCTTATCCCCGTTAAACCCAAGGAAGGTTTCAAATGGGATATCATGTCCATCCTTGCAAAGCGGTTTTCCGCATTTCGGACAGATCCGATCGGGCATATCGCACCCGGAGCTTCCGGCATACTGTTTCACTTCTTCGGAATCAAAATCCGCATAGTGGCAATTCATGCAGTAGTAATGCGGCGGCAGAGGATTTACCTCCGTAATCCCAGACATGGTTGCTACGAAGGAGGATCCAACCGATCCACGGGAGCCTACCAGATAGCCGTCCTCATTGGATTTCCACACCAGCTTCTGCGCTATAATATACATAACCGCGAAACCATTTTTGATGATGGAATCCAGCTCATGCTCCAACCTTCCCTGCACCGGTTTTGGCAAAGGGTCACCATACATGGAATATGCTTTATCGTAGCAGATCTGCCGGAGGTTTCCGTCGGAATTTTCTAAAACCGGCGGACATTTATCCGGCCTGACCGGGGAAATCTTTTCGATCCGGTCAGCGATCTGATTCGTATTTGTTATGACGACCTCTTCCGCCTTCTCACTGCCAAGGTAGGAGAACTCCTTAAGCATTTCCTCCGTCGTACGAAAGTATAAGGCAGGCATCTCATCCGCATCCTTGAAGCCCTTTCCCGCCATGATGATTTTACGATAAATATCATCCTCCGGATCCAGGAAATGAACGTCGCAGGTTGCTACAACCGGCTTATTGTATTCTTCCCCCAGAGCGACGATCTTTTTATTAATGTCGATCAAATCCTCCCAGGAGGTGATATCCTTTTCATTGCTTCGCTCACTGCGAAGTAAGAATTCATTGTTGCAGAGCGGCTGTATCTCCAGATAATCATAGTAATTCACAATCCGGTGGATATCCTCCGGCGATTTATTAGAAATAATGGCACGATACAGCTCTCCCGCCTCACATGCGGATCCTAAAATGATTCCTTCCCTGCATTCATTTAAGAGGCTCTTCGGGATCTTCGGCCGCTTATGAAAATATTCCAGATGGGATAGGGATACCATCTTATAAAGGTTTACTCTTCCGATATCATTCTGCGCAAGCATAATGGCATGGTAGGAGGGGAGCTTTCGAATGGCTTCCGTTGGGAGCTTTCCAAGCTTATCAATTTCATCCACCTTCGTAATATCCCGTTCCCGAAGCATCTCACACAGCTTTATAAAGATCTCTGCCGTTGCACCAGCATCATCCACCGCACGGTGATGGTTTTCTAAGGATACTTTTAATGCTTTTGCAACGGTATTCAGCTTAAATCGGCTTAATTCCGGAAGGAGAATACGGGACAATCCCACGGTATCGATTACAGTAAAATCGATTGAAATCCCCATGCGCTCCGCATTTTTCTTAATAAATCCGACATCAAAGGAGGCATTATGTGCTACCAGCCCGCTGCCTTCACAGAATGCCAAAAAGTCCGGAAGGACCGCTTCGATCTTCGGCGCATCCATGACCATATCATCTCGAATACTTGTTAGCTGCTCAATTTCATAGGGGATCGGAACCTCCGGATTGACAAAGGTGCTGAAGGTATCCACAGCTTCTCCGCCTACGACCTTCACCGCACCAATCTCAATGATTCTGTCATTCATAGCACTAAATCCGGTTGTCTCAATATCGAATACGACAAAGGAATTCTGAAGGCTCTGCCCCTTCGCATCAGTTACTACCTCTTTGATATCGTCTACCAGGTATGCCTCCATCCCATAGATGATTTTAAAATCCTTGGCACGCTGCTTCTCTTCCTCATCCACATAATCCTTCGGATTAATGGCATGACTGGCATCCGGGAAGGACTGCACAACACCATGATCTGTAATCGCAATTGCCGGATGGCCCCAAGCAAAGGCACGCTTTACCATTTTCTTGACATCGGTTACGCCATCCATGTCGCTCATCTGTGTATGCGCATGCAGCTCCACTCTCTTTTTAGGAAAATTGTCCTTACGAGATTCGGTAAAATCATTGATCTTTTTCATCCCGGCAACCGAACTGATTGTAATATCATGCTCAAAGGTATCCAATTGGGCAATCCCCTTCAACATAAAGAATTCCCCGGGCTTTAATTCCTCCATGATTTCATCGACTTCTATATTTTTCACAAAAAGCTTCACCTTAATGGAATCTGTAAAGTCTGTGAGAATAAAGGTAATAATCGTTTTCTCATTGCGAATCGCTCTCGTCTCCGGCTTGATCAGCTTGCCCCGGATGATGACCTCGCCTATCTCCGCTAAGATATCACAGATCGGTATCAGATTTCCTTCAAAATTTCTGCCGTAGACAACGGAAGGATCCTTCGGCAGCTTACGATAGCTGCTCTTTCCTTTCTCATAGGCACTCTTCCTGCCGCCCGCCGCAAATTTGTTCGACGAATCGTAGGACCCACTTTGCCGGGATGGCGCAAAGGCATCCCCTTCCTTCACAAGATTATCCGGGTTCGCTCCTGCCGCTGCAAAAGGCTCGGAATAGGATGCCATATTGACGGCTGACTCCCCTGTCTGATTTCCTGACGCGGCAGCATATCCCTTTCCGGAATCCTCCCTATGTACCATCTTGATCAGTTGCCTGCTATACTCCAATTCCTGGTCCTTGTCCTTTTCCTTAGCAGGCGTATATTCAAAGACCACATGAACATTATAGCTGAAACGTTCTTGAAATACGGTTTCCAGAAAATCCTTCAGCTTTGTTGATTTTTCTTTTGTCACACAGCTTTCCGTCACGACTATTTTCATTCTCAGTTCTTCAATTGAGACTTCGGCATTGGCTAAAATTTGATAGGATACAATACTCTTTTCCTTTAACTCCTCCAGAAGGCTGTCACGGTAAATCGGGTAAAGCTTCTCAAAATTATACTGTGTGGACAGCTCAAATTGCGGCCTTAGAAATGCCTTGCTGCCGGTATGTAAAAAGAGCTGCTTGTTGAGCAGTTCTTCCATTTTACGAATATTCTGTCTGTTGATTAATCGAGTACTTGTAATGCATATGTAGAGATTTTTCGTGGATTTGGAAGCAAGAACCTTTAAGACTTCAACCTCTCCATAAAGGTTCTTCAATTCCTTATCGACAGACAATGAATCAAATGCTTTAAAGAATAACATAGTATGCCTCCAAGTTCTTTAACCTAAGTTTACCCTCAGTAAAAAGCGGCTAACTAAACTTGATTTGAGTGTCAAAAGCTATCATAACAAATCAGCTTCGTCAATTTGCACAAATCAATGGAATACTTAAGTAATAGGAAACATTATTTTAATGAGCAACTGTTTGAAGTCGTTGGTACTTAGACCCACGTATTTTGTGGTCTTATGTACCATTACGTACTTCATCCCAAGTATTACGTTTTCTTGCAATACTTTGCGGGGCTGCGTGTTGCGAATGAAACATTATTTCCTATTTACTTATCAATACATAAATAATGCAAATTGATGTTAGTTTTATAAATCGGCTTTTGAACTTAAATCAAGCTTATTTCCAATTGACCAGCTCCATCCGAAGTGCCTCCAGCAAATCCTTCTCGGGTACTTTGCGGATAATTTCCCCCTTCTTGATCAGTAATCCTTCTCCACGTCCGCCTGCTACACCGATATCGGCTTCCCTTGCTTCTCCCGGTCCGTTCACCACGCAGCCCATGACAGCTACCTTAATATCCAGGTCAAAGCCAGCAACCATCTCTTCCACCTCGGTAGCAAGCTTGATCAGATCGATCTGTGTCCTTCCGCAGGTCGGACAGGATACCACTTCCACTCCACCTTTTCGCAGTCCCAGCGATTTTAAGATCAATCTGGCTGATTTGATTTCCTCCAGAGGATCTCCGGTTAAGGATACACGAACGGTATCCCCGATTCCCTGAAATAGGATAACCCCAAGACCCACTGCTGATTTTATATTACCTCCATGGATGGTACCAGATTCGGTTATCCCTACATGAAGCGGATAATCCGTCTTCTGTGCGATCAGCTCATGCGCCTTGATACTCATCATGACATCGGAGGATTTGATACTAATCACTATCCGGTCATAGTCCATTTCCTCGATCATCCTTACCTTATCCAGAGCACTTTCTACCAATCCCTCCGCGGTAACCCTACCGTACTTTGCAATAATATCCTTCTCTAGCGAACCGCTGTTTACACCGACACGGATCGGGATTTCACGTTCTTTGGCAACCGATACCACTGCCTTTAAGCGTTCTTCCCCTCCGATGTTTCCCGGATTGATCCTGATTTTATCCGCGCCATTCTCCATCGCTGCAATCGCAAGCCGGTAATCAAAATGGATATCGGCAACCAGGGGAATGGATATCTTCTTCTTGATCTCTTTTAATGCATCCGCAGCCTCATTATTCGGTACGGTGCAGCGGATAATATCACATCCTGCTTCCGTAAGTCTATGTATCTGGTCTATGGTAGCCAGAACCTCTTCGGTTCTGGTATTCGTCATCGACTGAATCAGAACCGGATTTCCTCCGCCAATGACCTGGTCTCCGATTCGAACTACTTTTGTATGATCACGGTACATCCTATCGCCGCCTTTCTGTATAGCAAAACAAGAATGACTTATCTTTTTAAATATCTTCTAAGTAATTTTATCTTAACATAAGTCACTCTTCATCTATATAATCAAAATTGATATAAATGTCAAAAACGTTCCTAACAAATCGTCTTCCTCAATTTGCACAAAGCAAGGAAAAACGTAAGGAATAGGAAACAATACCTATATTCCTAAACGTATCTTCCATTTGCATGATGAACCGATCCGATTTTGACGAGAACTGTAAATCATGCAAATGTACACGATCAAAACAAGCAATCATCGAAAGATATTTTTAATATCGTTAAACAGTACAAATACCATCAGAAGCATTAATGCCGCCATTCCGACCAGATGTACGATGGCTTCCTTCTCCTTTGGAATCGGCTTTTTTCGAATTGCTTCAATTAGGACAAATACCAGTCGTCCTCCGTCTAATGCAGGAATGGGAAGTAGGTTTACAACACCCAGGTTTGCACTGATTAAAATGGTGAACTCCGCGAGAGTAAGTAAAGTCGTTCTTACCCCGTATTCCTTCGATTGATCCACCGCGTCGCCGACCATATTTACGATTCCCACAGGACCCGCAATTTCATTCATACCCACCTTACCGCTAATCAGGAACCCAATATTTTGGATCGTACTTACGACATTAAATTTCAACTCATAGAAGCTGTATTTTATAACATTCAGAGGGGAAACTTTCTGTGTACCATAATTATAACTCCAACCCAGCTGATATGCGCTGATATACAGCTGAGGTTGAACCGAAACTGTCCGCTCCTCTCCCTCATGAACATAGGTGACCGAAACCGGTTTTTCCGATAATGGATTGGCATCCAGATATTCCGATAATTCCTTGCCGGTGCGAACCTCAGTGCCGTCAATTCCTACGATGGTATCGCCGACCACGATGCCCGCCTTCTCTAAAGGATACCCCGCTCCTATTTCCACTAGCGTCGCAGGCTCGCTGTTGCTTGGCGTATAGCTGCAGCCAAGAATGTGTTTGACAATCTGATTGGGCGTCATCGTTGCTGTATATTTTTCCCCGTCTCTGATATACTTGACTTCCACCGGCTCCTGTGTAACCGGATCAAAGTAAAAATGATACATTAATTCACGGCTGAAATGGATCGTGGAGCCATCCACTTCGGTAATTCGGTCGCCAACCGCAAGTCCCGCTTTCTCTGCAGGAGAGTCTTTCTCCACAGCGGTAATGTCCGGTAGATCCACGCCATCCGCTCCCAAAACGATCAAAGACAGAAAGATGGCAAGAAGGAAGTTAAAGAATGCTCCAGCAAATAGAATGGAGAATCTTGCCCAGACTCCCTTCTTATTAAAAGCTCCCTCGTCCTCAATGGTTTCATCTTCACCGAGCATCATACAGGAGCCGCCGAAAGGCAGAAGTTTCAAAGAATATCTGGTGCCATTTTTCTCAAAACTTGCGATGCGTGGTCCCATACCGACAGAAAATTCGGTAACCGTAACCCCATTTTTTTTCGCAAGCAGGAAATGTCCCAATTCATGAATAATAATGATAAAACCCAAGATCAGTATTGCAATAATTATATTCATAGGTCAATGTCAATCCTTTCCATTTGTCCGTATTTCGGTTCTATGCAAAAGTAAAATTACAACGTAATTTCACAATTTGATAGGAACGACAAAAGCCAATTTATAAACTCGACTTCGTCAATTTGCACATGATATGTGTTGACAAGTAATATGAAAAAATTTCATCCGTAACACGCAGTCCCGCAAAGTATTGCACAAAACGCAATACTTGGATTGAAGTACGTAGTGGTACATAAGACCACAAAATACGTGGTCTAAGTGCCAA
>SVEA01000078.1 GCA_015057615.1 Lachnospiraceae bacterium
AATTCGCATAATTTATGCGTTGACAAGTAATATGAAACAAATTTCATTCGCAACACATTGTTCTCAAAGTATTGCATAAAATGCACCCCCCGGCATCTTTGCCATCGCAATACTTGGATTGAAGTACGGAATGGTGCGTGCCAACGACTTCAAACAGTTGCGAATTAAAATTTTGTTTCTATTACTTAAGTTTGACCTTGATTTGTGCAATTAATGAAGATGATTTGTTAAGGGGGCTTTTGACATTTATATCCGTATAGGATATTGCGAAATAGGCTGTATTTCATTAATTATGTATACAACAGATGCTTCGCAGTTATCGAACAGATTTTGTGATAGAAAGGATGAATAAAAGTGAGTAAAAAACCGTATTATATTTCAACAGCGATTGCGTATACATCAGGGAAACCTCATATCGGCAACACTTATGAAATCGTATTGGCAGACAGCATAGCCAGATTCAAACGTGCGCAGGGATATGATGTATATTTTCAGACCGGTACCGATGAGCATGGACAAAAAATTGAACTTAAGGCGAAGGAAGCAGGCATTACCCCAAAGGAATTTGTAGATCAGGTTGCCGGTGAGATCAAACGGATCTGGGATCTGATGAATACCTCCTACGATAAGTTTATACGTACGACGGATAAGGATCATGAACGCGAGGTACAGAAGATCTTTAAGAAGCTTTACGAGCAGGGTGATATCTACCAGGGTTTCTACGAGGGATTGTATTGTACCCCCTGCGAGTCCTTCTTTACACCATCCCAGCTGGTCGACGGAAAATGTCCGGACTGCGGCCGTGAGGTCCAGCCTGCGAAGGAAGAAGCATATTTTCTGAAATTAAGTAAATATGCGGATCGTCTGATTGAATATATTAATTCGCATCCGGATTTTATACAGCCAGAATCCAGAAAGAATGAGATGATGAACAATTTCCTTCTTCCGGGACTTCAGGATCTGTGTGTATCCCGTACTTCTTTTAAATGGGGTATTCCAGTAGATTTTAATGAGAAGCATGTTGTGTATGTCTGGCTGGATGCTTTAAGCAACTATATCACCGCGATCGGTTATGATACGGACGGCAACAGCAGTGAGAAATATAAGAAATATTGGCCGGCGGATCTGCATTTGATCGGGAAGGATATTATCCGTTTCCATACAATCTACTGGCCGATCATCCTCATGGCTCTGGGCGAACCGTTACCAAAGCAGATCTTTGGACACCCATGGCTATTACAGGGCAGTACTGCGGATAAAATGAGTAAATCCAAGGGAAATGTTATTTATGCGGATGATTTGGCAAAACTATTCGGTGTCGATGCCGTTCGCTATTTTGTACTGCATGAAATGCCGTTTGAGAGTGATGGTATTATTTCCTGGGAGCTTCTTGTCGAGAGAATTAATTCCGAGCTTGCTAATACCCTGGGGAATCTGGTCAACCGTACCATTTCCATGTCCAATAAATATTTTGGCGGCGTTGTAAAGAACGGTAACGTGGCTGAGCCGGTGGATGAGGAATTGAAGGCAGTCGCTCTTCAGACGTCGAAGAAGGTAATCGAAAAGATGGAAAAATTGAGGGTTTCGGATGCAATCAGTGAAATATTTACCTTATTCAAACGCTGCAACAAATACATTGATGAAACCATGCCCTGGGTTCTTGCAAAAGACGAGGATAAAAAGGAAAGACTAGAGACGGTTCTTTATAATCTGGTGGAAAGTATATGCATCGGTGCAAGCCTGTTGGAATCCTTTATGCCGGAGACCTCGAAGAACATTCTGTCCCAGCTTTCTGCAAAGGTAAGAAGCTTTGATGAATTGGAGCAGTTCGGTCTCTATGAATCCGGAACAAAGGTTACCGAGGCGCCGAAGATTTTATTTGCCCGCTTAGATTTGAAGGAGGTACTTGAGAAAGTGGAAGAGATGAAAGCAGTACAGACAGAAGAAAATGCAGAAATAAAGCAAGAGGAGGCACAGACAGAAAAAAAGGATGCTTCTGTGATTGATATCGAGCCGAAGCCGGAAATCACCTTTGATGACTTTGCAAAGCTTCAATTTCAGGTAGGAGAAATAATCGCCTGTGAAGAAGTAAAGAAATCAAGAAAGCTGTTATGCTCTCAGGTTAAGATTGGTTCCCAGGTAAAGCAGATCGTATCCGGAATTAAAGCGCATTATACACCGGAGGAGATGGTCGGCAAGAAGGTTATGGTAGTGGTTAACTTAAAGCCGGCGAAGCTGGCGGGAGTCCTTTCCGAGGGAATGCTTCTCTGTGCAGAGGACGCCGAAGGCAAACTATCCCTGATGATACCGGAAAAAGAGATGCCGGCAGGTGCTGAAATCCAATAAATAGAAGAGTGTCCTAAGTCATATAAAAACCAAGACATGAATAGGACCTTATAAATATTCAGGTTGGCTAAGATCGGCTGACGCAGGCTGTTTATGTTCGAGTTGAGACTCCGGTGAAAATAGAGCCTACTTTTGCGGTATTTTCACTAAGCTTTGAGGCTCATAGGAGGATATGCCAAGGAAGGTAAGGCAGCCAAATGAATATATACAAAAAGCTGCATACGACCTTTTTTCAAAGGTTTGGTATGCAGCTTTTCTGTTATTAGATAAGATGAAGAAGTAAGAAAATCATCTTAATTCATTGAATTTGTTGCTGTGATTTAGCAGTTTTCTAGTTCGTAAACTACCTTCTTGATTGCTTCCAGAGCATCCTCAGGTAATTTATCATAACCACCCTTGAATTCATTTCTGGATTCAACGAATTTAACACGGTCGTTCATTCTTGCGGTTAATTGAGCCTTGTATTCCGGATCGTTAAGGTCAGGAACGAAGCCCTCCCACTCGAAGATTTCGATATCTTCAAAAGGTCCCCACTTCTTAAACTGAGCGGTTCCTTCTACAATTGCTTCAATTACGCCAAGGGTATCAGCAGGTTTTACCTTCTTGCCCATGAAATCACCGGTATTGATAATATAGCAATCCACATGTCGATCCGCTACTAATTTCTTGAATTTCTCATAATCGTTAACTAGGGGATAGGTACGGAATGGATTTGCATAAGGCTCAACAACAAGAGCATTCGGATCTACGCCGGGAGCAAGTCTCTCTGCGGAAGATCTCTTTGTTGCAAGTGTCGCACCCATAACAGATGCTAAGGAAGCACCCTTTAATCGAACAATCGGAGGGATCGTAGGATCCTTCATGATCCAGAAAATAGCGTTAACCGGCTCACCAATTTTATCAACACGGTTCGGAGACCATAATTTGGACTTAATTGCACGTCCGTTACCGTTACGGATATCCTCTGTTACCAGAACAACCTTGCCTTCGCTGTCTAAAGTTGCGGAGCAGTTCTGAGCGGTTAACAGATATTTATTATCTTCGCAATTGGTAGGATAATCTGCAGTCTTGTCAAAATAAGTAGGCTCCAGAGCGATGGAAGATGCGGTTTCATCATTGATGATAAAGGCATCATCATGAAGAACGGTGATGTCGTATTTACCGCCATGCTTTGCATGCGTAATAGTGGATTTACCGGATCCGGAAAGACCGAATACGGAAGCAACGAAGGACTTGCCGTTGCCGAGGTTATATCTCTTCTGACCGCCGTGGCAGGAAGCATAACCGTTGCGGTTTGCAACTGCCCAGGCAATGGTTAAGGTACCCTTCTTGTGCTCACCAAAGTATCTCATACCTAAGATTGCTGCGCAGTTGGTAGCAGTATTAAAGTAGGATAAGCATTTCGGATCACAGATATCTGTCTGTGTGGTTCCCTTCCATTGAGGATCGGAGAAGATATAGATATCCGGCTCATTACCGATCTGTTTGGAATTCTTATACATCTTTACATAGTTGTCGGACATGTACTGGAAGTTTAACATCCAGGAATAGAGAATGTTTTCTTCTCCCTGGGGAATAAGTAAATGTGCCTTTACCATGAACTCAGGATCTAATCCGATGAATGCTTCGGCATGATACATGGTCTTCCATCTGGTATCATAAACAGCATCCATAACGATTTTATCTAACTTATTGCAATCTACATTCGGCTCACCAGCAATTCTTCTGGCAGCTGCGTAGCGCCCTGTAATGGAACCATCATTAAATAATAATACCTTAGCATCCGGCTCAAGACCGAATTCTTCTCCACGGTATACAGGCATATCTGTAACCACGGTACCGGGGGAGTTTTTAGCAAGTTCATAAGCTTGCTTTAAGGTGTTTACCTTAATAACATTATTACCATAGAAAGGAGCTTCAATAATGGACCGGGTTTTTGCAAATCCAGGCTTATTTAAGCCGATCTCATCTCTCTTATAGTAAGCTTTCGTTGACATAGGGTATCCTCCTAATTCTAATAATATTTTATCATAATTCACAAAAAACCATTAAAAAATGGCATTCTGTGAGCCCGCAGGAAAGGAAAGTTCCTGTAGAGCTAATCACCGAAGTGATTTGTGATAACGACTTAAGATTGCTAATTTATTAACACATGAAAAACTTGTACTCCACCATAAGTATAATTAAACAATTTGTAAATGTCAATAATTTTTCCAAAATTATTCTGGCAGGCGGAAGGCAATTGCCAGTCATCTTCGTCAAAAAGGAAAGAATGTTATTCAATATAGGTAACGGTTATGGCGGATTGCTCCTTCATCCATGTTTCCAGACGGTTATCGATCACATCAAACTGTGCGGGACCGATATCTAAAAAGAATTGATGAAACTCCTTCATTACGAATTTATCTCCCAGTGTGTCCTCTGCTTTTTCCCGCATATTTCTTATTTCAAGAAAGCCGATGGCATAGGGCAGATAGATAGCTGGCTCTTCTAAGAGGGTATTATAGATGGATTCGGCAATCTTTGCATCGTTAATAATTTTTAAGATAAAACGAATCGTATCATCCTTTTTCCATCCTTCATAATGGATTCCAATGTCAGCCCGTGCATACATGCATAGGATGATAATATTATTTGCCTCTAAAAAGCTTGCCAGGTTCTCATCAATTCCGGCAAGATGGTAGGAATACATCTCTACATAAGTTGCCCAGCCCTCATCGTACCCCGCAAAATCCATCAGGCTGCGGATTGGCGCCGGATTCTGATTACGAAAATAAACGCATTGGTACAGGTGTCCCGGATATCCCTCATGAGCGACGGTGGTATAAATCGTTGCGAGTGTTTTGGTATCATTTCCGTTAATATAGATACTGTTATTTCGATAGTCATCAATGGGCGGAACCAGATACATAGCAGGACTTAAGTAATCGGATAGGGATTTATGCACATACTTGATCTGGCAGTTCACAGGGACGGCTTCCGGAAAATCTTTTGCAATATCCCCCTTAAGGTCATGCAAAATCTCCTCCGGATCGGTCAGCGGGAAGGAAGTAAAATCCATATATTTATCTAAAATAGCGGCGTCCGTTAGAGAGAGAGTCGTTAGTTTAACAATACCATCCTGAATTGCGCCCTCTAAAAGGTCTGCCATCTCTTCAACGGACCGGTTGGAGCCGGTTTTATGCTTTGCCAGCAGCTCGTAATAAGCCTGCCCCTCCGGGTAGTAATAAAGTCCGGCATCATTTATACCAGAACCCTTCAAATCCTGCAATGCGGCAATCAGTTTTTCATAGGCTGGGATTACTTCTTCCAAGACAGCTTTTTTATTCGCTGCCTCGTAATAGGTGATTTCAGTTTCCGTTAATCCATTATAGTCTTTTACTTTCTCATTAAAATATTCAATAAGAAAATTGTTTTCCGGGGATTCGATAAATGCCTCACACTGCCCTATGATACGATCGGCTACCGCATCCCGCATAAATAAGCCCCGCTCAGATTTTTTCTTTTCAAACCGGACAATATCCCCAAAATAATCGTCCACACAGGAGAGCAGCGCAATGTATTGATCAATATCCTCTTTGCTATAAAAGCTGTATTCTGCCAACAGAATCGGAAGCTGTGCCTGTATTCCCGTGGTAGGACCCAATACCTCATTGTAATATAGGTAATCCCCAAATTCCAAATCTTGCATAAGATATTCCTTCAAAATATCATAGGTAAGCCGCTGCTCCTTACTCAGCTGTGAATAATCAAAGGAAACCAGCCGGTTCAAATTATTTTCCGTCTTAAATAGACCTTTCTTCATTTCTGTAATACTATATTCGCCAAGCGTAGTTTCACTTGGAATAATTCCATAAGTTTCCGGACTTTCCAAAGAGTAATTGAGAGAGAGGGTGTCGGTTTGGACCGAATCGACAAATAAGGTATTGAGAAAGGTATCAAATTCACTTTGAAGCTGTTCCGGTTTTCGGCTCTTACTACATCCAAAGCAGGTAATAAGTACGAATAAGGTGACGAGAAGATACTTAAATTTCTTTTTAAACATAGAGACCTCCTATTAGGTATCATTGCTGTTCTTCTAAAATTTATGAAGTCGTGAATGATTGGAACTCATTTGTTTTATATTTATTCCAGCAGGCAACAGGTAAGAAGTGATTTGTTGAAATTATGTAAATTCTATCTGTTTTCTCCTAAAAAGGTATCCTCTTAAGTTTTTTGCTAAATTATCCGAAATAGTATCTGTAATCAGAATTAAAGTATGAGTCGTAAATTTAAAATAAATGGATGGGGATAACATGAAGTTTAATCTTACCTTAGAAACAGAAAAAAATTCGAATACAGTAGGTAAACTGCCGCATAATCGAATCGCGGGGAATAAGGAAGGGGGATCCTCCTTTCTGAAAAACCTTAAGAAAGGGCAGCAGGTTACCGGTACGGTTCTTGAGGTTACGGATCAAATTATACTAAAGCTGTGCGGACAAAAGGTAAGTACTACAAAAGAGGTATTACCGAATGCCGTTCCGGGCGATGAGAAAATATTCGAAGTTACAAAGGTAACCGGGAATACCATTGAACTAATGCTTGCCGGTGAGGACGAAGCGAAAGGGCAGCCGAACGCGATCGTGCAATTAGAAAAGGATAAGGACAACTTTCTTACGCTATATGAGAAAAAGCTCCAGGATGCAAAGAAGGAGAAGGATGTTAATCATATAAAAAGTAATTTGGAGGAAGCGGCTCGAAGGCTGACAGAGCACGATTATCAGCAGCTGGAAGAGGAAGGCTTTGCCGTGGACAAGCTTTCCGTGGAGGAGCTGTGCTTAGAATTAAGCCGTGCGAAGGCAGAGCAGATAAAAAGGGAGAAGCCCATATACCGAATCCAAACAGAGGCGACCAAGCAGCAGATTGCCGCAAGACTGACGGCAGAGAATCTTCCGGTTACGGAGGAAGCCGTACAAAAAGTCGCAGCGGCTATGAATTTTGGCAAGGCAGCGCAACAGATGGAGGATAAGGTAGTAAAAACCTTAATTGCAAATGACTTCGAGCCAACCATAGCAAACATCTATAAGGCATGCTACAGCGGTAAGGTAAAAGGAGAGGAGCTGGCACAGAGGCTCACGCAGAAGGCATGGGAGGAATTAAGACCGCAGGTGGAGGAAGTGATCACAGAGGCAGGATATCCGGTAAACCAGGAAAATCTGGAGGATGCCAAATGGCTGATTGAAAACAGGCTTCCCCTGACAAAGCACACCTTTGCGTATAAAAAAGAATTGGAGATAATAAAAACAGATCTTACGAAGGAGCAGCTCCTGGACCGGATCATGACTGCAATGAAGAACGGAACCGCTCCTTTGGAGGCATCCCTGCATAGCGATCCGGAGTTCTCCTATGAGAAGCTCATGGAAGATATTCATTCGATTACGCAGGACACGCTGGTTCAGGCAGTACGGGCCCAGGAAAAGCTGACAATAGATAATCTTGTGTTCCTTGGCGGGAAGAATGCAGCCAGCGATATGGATAACAGCGAAATTGATACTTCCGGTGTAACCGACGCAGGGAAAGAATTCGAAGCCGCACGAAAGGTAAGAGAAAGCGTTGGAGCTTCTGATAATGACGATGGAAATAGAAATACGGAAGGGAAAGAGAGCCAGCCGGAGCGCGCTCGGAAAGCAGCAGAAAGCAGATATACCCTGGAGGAAATTAAGGCGCATCGGCAGCTTGAAGAGATTCGCCTTAAGATGACCAAAGAAGCCACGGTAAAATTAGAGAAAATGGGGATCTCTATTCCGACAGAGCCGCTGGAGAAGGTGGTGGATGCTCTGCGGGAATTGGAGGATCGTTATTATCGTGAGCTTTTAGAAGCGTCGAATGTAGAACCTTCTGAAAATAATATGCAGATCTTAAGGGAAACATCGCAAAGTGTTCTGCAGCTACAACAGACACCGGTTTATGTTCTCGGAACCACCCTTTTCGAAAACCGGACGATAACGATTCCGGAGATTTTGTCTGAGGGAAATAAGCTGCAGGTAAAGCTTATACAGGCAGGAGAGGCATACGAGCCGCTGATGACGGCTCCAAACAAAGAATACGGGGATTCGATCCAGAAGGCATTCGGAAATATGGAATCCCTCCTGTCGGAGCTGGCAATCGAGAATACGAAGGCAAACCAGAGGGCAGTAAGGATCCTCGGTTATAATGGAATTGAGATAAACAAAGAAAATATAGCAAAGGTCAAGTCGTATGACCTTGAAGTAGTGACAATGATCCATGGTCTCCATCCGGCCGTGACGGTGAAGATGATCCGGGAAGGGCACGATCCTCTTGACATGCCGATCCGGGAACTGAATCAAACGATCGACCGCATGAGGGAGGAGCAGGGAATTACCTCGGATGAGAAGTTTAGCACCTATCTTAGAAAGCTTGAAAAATCCGACGGGATAACACCGGAGGAACGGAAGGCTTATATCGGTATCTACCGTTTGCTTCATCAGGTGGAAAAGTCGGATGGGGCCGCCCTTGGCGCCGTACTTAAGGCAGGGCAGGAGGTGACCTTAGAGCATCTGCTGACTGCAGTAAGAACGCATCGAAAGGGAGGTATGGATGTTGCTGTGGATGATGCATTTGGTATGCTGCAAGAGGTATCCTATGATGGAGAAACGATCACTGACCAGCTTGCCTATATGAAGCAGCTGTTAAAGCAAATGAAGGATTCCCTTTCTCCGGGGAAGCTAAAGAATATTCCGGAAATGCCGACACAAGCCGAGGAAGGTCAGGAACCGTCTACCACCGATAGTACACAGGCATTCTCCGTGGAACCGGAGGTCTGGAGTAAGGTAAAGGATATTTCGGCGGAAAAGCTGTTTGAGCTTCTTTCGCAGACAGAAAGCCTGCCTTCTAAGGAAAATGAAATCTATGCGGAAAAGGTAAGGGAATTCCGGGAAATCTGTAAAAATGCAGATCCGGCAATTCGATTTTTAAATGAATTCGAGATACCCTGCAATTCCTCCAATATTCGGATGGCAGAGTATATTTTAAGTAATAATGACAGCGGGGTAAAAAAACTATTTTATATAAAAAATAAAGAAAATAGCAAAAATTCAGAAAATATCCTTAAGAAAACTGCCGATTTAACCGATACATTAATCGACAAGAATTCCATGCAGAAAGCGTATGAAGAATTCGAGCAGAAGGCGCAGGCAGCCTTAGAGCAGGTAATGGGCGATGAAATTATTGATTCCAGAAAGCTTGCAGAAAGAAAGAGTATAGCGCAGCAAATGACATTCTTAAAGACGCTAGCCGATAAGGAGTTCTATCGAATACCGATTGAGACGGAGCACGGAGTTACCAATATGAACTTAACCATTGTTCGGGGCTCCGGAAATACCGGGAAGGTGAATGTCACCGCCTGGTCGGACAAAATCGGGAAGGTAAAAGCAGAATTATCCTTAAAGGATGAAAAGCTAAATGGATATATCAGCTGTAACGACCGGGAGGCACTGGAGGCACTCCAAAGAGCTTCCGATCGAATCGAGCAGTTGGCGAAGGAAGATGGGCTTGCAATTCAGAAGCTGGATTACATTCTCCAGAAAAAGGACGGGGATGGAGCTTTCTATCCGTATTCCGGAGAGGAAGAAAAAAGCAGTACGGCGGGAGCAGATTCCGAACGAAAGCTGTACCGTTTGGCAAAGGCATTGGTACTTACCGTGCAGGCAGTAGAAGGCAGGTAAAGTTCAATTCAGCGGTAAGGAAGCTGCTGATTAGATACAGATGAGAAAGACTTTAGAAACGATGCAGACATCATAGCAAGGATGGAGATGGCTGCGAAAGTGAAAGGGATTGGTGAAAAAATGAGAATTAACCATAATATTTCCGCGTTAAAGGCAAATAACCAGCTATCAAAAACAAATAAATTACTGGATTCCAGTTTGGGAAAGCTATCTTCCGGATACCGTATTAATAAGGCGGCAGACGATTCTGCCGGGATGGCGATTTCTGAGAAAATGAGAACGCAGATCGCGGGTCTTGACCAGGCTTCCAGAAATGCTTCTGACGGTATCTCCGTAATCCAGACCGCAGAGGGCGCATTAATCGAAGTAGAAGCAATGCTGCAGAGAATGCGGGAGCTTTCCGTACAGGCGGCAAACGGAACCTATACGACAAAGGACCGCGAAGCCATTCAGACGGAGATCGACCAGTTAAAGGATGAGATTCAAAGAATATCGGAAACAACGGAATTTAATAAGATGACGCTCTTAGACGGCAAGGTCGACCGGAAATCTTATTCCGATAATAGCAGCGTAACCTTAGTTTCTCTGTCCGATTCGGTATCCGTCGGGGATTATAAGATAACGATAGAACAAGATGCAAGACAGGCGGTTCTGATCGGAAAGAAAATAGAATTTAATAGCACAGACACTTCTGCAACAAGAAGAATACAGGATTCGGAAGCGGGTACCATTACCATTAACGGACAGGAAGTTAAGGTAGAGGTAGGCGATACGATTGACGAGGTATTCGAGAAAATTAGAAATGCATGCGAAATCGTAGATGTTAATGTGGCTGCTGTTTCTGATACCTCAACTCCGTCAGCAGGAAATATTAAGGATTTTCCAGATATGGCAGGATACAGCAGTTCACAGATCGCAGATGGAACATCTCTTGTCTTTGTATCGAAAGACTACGGATCAAATGAAAAGGTAGAGGTATCCTGTAGCAGCGAAGGTTTGTCTGGTCTGCTTGGCTTATCAACGACAACGGCAACAGCCAGTGGAATCGATGCAAAGGCATCCATAGGTAAAGACCCATCCCAGTTTGAGAATACGGCAACCGTAATTATCAAAGGAAATAAAGTTACGGTATCGGACCGAAATGATTTTAAAATGACATTTGAAATAGATGCAGGAACGGTAGGAACAACTTTTCAAGATGCTATAATTGATGGTACGAAACAGGGAGTGACCGCATCCGGTACAGCAGCTGACGTTACGGTATCCGTCCTGGATGCGGGCCCTATGGATCTGCAGATCGGAGCAAATGCCGGACAAACCATGTCCGTTCGAATTCCAAAGGTGAATCCGAAGACCTTAGGAATTGATAAGGTTAATGTCTGCTACGATAAAGGAGCGCAGGGGGCAATTACCGTATTGGATACAGCAGTCAACGAGGTTTCTGCGATCCGTTCCAAATTAGGAGCTTATCAGAACCGTCTGGATCATTCCATATCCAACTTGGATGTAACCTCGGAGAACATGACGGAATCCCTATCCCGTATCAAAGATGTGGATATGGCAGAGGAGATGGCTACCTATACGCAGAAGAATGTATTGGCACAGGCAGGTACCGCAATGTTAGCGCAGGCAAACCAGAGACCACAGACAATTCTTTCATTAATTCAGCAATAATGATTTGAGCGTCGAAGCCGATTTATAAAACGAATTTCATCAATTTGCACAATTTATGCATTGATAAGTAATAGAAAACATATTTCATTCGCGACACGTTGTTCCACAAAGCGCTGTAAAACGCAGCGCAAAGCACTATAAAACGCAGCGCTTGGATTTGAAGTACGTAATGGTACATAAGACTACGAAATACGTGATCTAAGTACCAACGACTTCAAACAGTTGCGCATTAAATATTGTTTCCTATTACTTGAATTTTCCTTGCTTTATGCAAATGGAAGAAGCCGATTTGTTAGAAGGTTTTTGACTCTCAAATCAATAAATTAGCAATCAGAAAAGTAGAGAAAGATTGTCACAGGAGGTACTATCATGCAGAAGGAAGCCATACAGGCATTTACAGCAAGAATTACACAAGCCTCAAAGAGTGAGCTAATCGTTATATTATATGAAATGATACTTACGGAAATCAAGGAAGCCGAAGAAGCCTTTGAAAGAGAGGATCTGGAAGCGTTTGATAAAGACTTAAAGCAGGCACAGAAATATCTTGGAGAATTGATGGCAGCATTGGACTACCGGTATAAGCTGGCGTATAATTTGTCAAGCTTGTATCAATATGTTAATAAAAGGATAATTACGGCAATGATTCAGAGAAAGCCGGACTCCTTAGAGAGTGCAGTATCGGTGCTGCAGAAGCTTTTGACCGGGTTTGAGGGGGTCAGTAAGGAAGATACCAGCGGTCCGATGATGCGGAATACGCAGCAGCTCTACGCGGGCTTAACCTACGGTAAGGGAACACTGAATGAGACGTACATCGATCCGAATGACAGGAGCCGTGGGTTTATCGTATAAAAGCCATACAAAAGAGAAAACTGCCGCTGCTTCTGTGTTACAAACGAAATGGCAGGCGTACCAAAGAATTTTTTAATACAAAAGAAGCTAAGGTAACAAACGAAGGACGAAGCCGTTTTTATTAGGCAAAGCACTTACAGACAGGTAAGATACAAAAGACCAAGAAAGTATATTATAAGATACAAAAGAGAAAGAATTATTTACAAATGAAAATTGACGGAGTAATAAGACGTCAGTAAAATGGGAACAGCCCTGTATACCTAAAAAAGAAAAGAGATAACTTCTTTTTTAGGCATGCAGGGCTGTTTCATCAGGATAACAAAATGAATCTTATGTGATTTGCGAATTCATTGTAATATTGGCTGCTTTTGCCTGTTTTAAGAGAAACTTATATCGATTCTGTACGGCATTCATCTCATAGATACAGCTGTCAATCAGGTCAGGATCCACAACATTTTCAAAGTTTGAATATGCTGCTTCCAGAGCAAGCTTCGTCTTATTAATTTCACTGATTAGCAAATCTTCTTTTGGCATCTTTTTTTTTGCATACAGACGCATTTTCTTAGCACCGACCTTTCCCTATATAGACTTTCTAATAGTATAGTCGAAATATTTATGTATTATACTTTATTATTAGAATAAATTGGATAACCCGGTATATAAATGTAGTAGGTTGTATTGTAGTAGACAGGCATGTATTGCTTCTGTATCGAAACCGGAGACAGACAAGGGAGGGGTATTCATGGAAAGTAAAATATTTGTAGGTATTATCATTGCTTGTGTAGTATTTATTGTAATTTGTGTGATTCGGAAAAGACCGGACATTCTTATTGATTTTGGATTAAGGGCATGCCTTGGTACCGCCGGAATCTATCTGCTGGATCTGCTATTAAGCAGCAGAGGATATAACATTAATGTAGGTATCAATGCCGTATCCTTTGCGGCGAATGGTTTACTTGGCTTACCGGGTTTTCTCCTGCTCTATGGCCTGGCATTCTATTATTCCATCTAGCGGGTTTCACAACGGAGATATTGTTTTTTAAAGAAATAGTCAATCTTAGATTATTCTTTGTTTTATTATTTTGTGCAAATTTTAAAATAATATGAGTGAATTTGTAAGATAATAACAAAAATATAGTAATATGATTGACTTTTTTTATTCACTAGGGTAAGATAGGGACATGTAAATTAATTACATTTGTATATGGTTTTTCTTAACCTTCTTTCTTCATCATCTGATATATCTCAGCAATTGATCCAATTCACAGCATAATTTCCTAAGTATAACGAATACGGGAGGTGGTTCCTTATTGGAAAGAACAATGGTAATCTATGATTCGGATTCTATCTATGCCATTCGTTTCATGGAGTATGTAAAAAGAAGAGGCTTGGACTTCGAGGTGTTAGTGTTTACCAAAGAGGAAAGCTTTGCGGAATATATCGGACTTCACCGGATCGAGATTTTGCTATTAGGCGAAGCATTATCGGTTACAGAAGAGCAGCTAGAGAACATTTCCAGACTTTATATATTATCAGAGCAGCCGTTTGAAGAGGAGCAAGGGGATCAGAGGATATTTAAGTATCAGTCTGCGGAGGCAATCCTTGCGAAGATAGCTACGGATTATATAGAGAAAGAGAAGGGAGCCGGAGGGACGGTAGAAGAAAGCGACAGAACCGTAATCTCCGTTGTTTCCCTTCCTCCAAGTCGAAACAAGCTAAGCTTTTCCTGGTCTTTGGCATATCTTCTATCGGAACGAAGGAGGGTTCTGTTTATACCGATGGAGCTTCTTCCAATCCCATTTCTAACCTTAAATAATTCTTCTGATTCTAATTTATCTGAATTTATCTATTATCTCAAAGATAATACTTTAAGCACAATTGATAAAATGAAGCCTCTGATTTGCCGCATGGACCGGCTTTCCTGCCTATGCGGTATATCGCACGGGTTAGATTTACTTTCGATAACGAAAGAGGATATCCAGCAATGGATCGGGGAGATAAGAAAGGATACGGATTACGATACGGTGATATTCTATCTCGGATACTACAGTGATTCTACCGTAGAGATTATTAACCAAAGCGATAAGGTATTGATCGCAATGGAGGAAAACAGCGAAGAGATCGAGAGGATCAAGGAATTGGAGAGGCAGCTGCAGCTACTTCGGATACCGACCGGACCGGACCGATTTCAAAAGCTTCTGGTTCCCAATCAAGAGTGGCAGGAAGGTAGAACCATATCCCTGCAGGAATTAAAAAACAGCGAAGCTTGGTTTGGTGCAATGCCATACGCAGACCATTTATAGATCGAGGTGGATATGGATACTTTGAAGGAGAAACTTCAGCAGCGGGTGCTGGAAGGACTTGACTTAAGAAAGGATACTTCGGATGAAGAGCTCTATGCTTCTATAGACCGGGTGCTTCTCGAAAGCAGCAAAGAAGATTATATCCTTATGAAGGAGAAGAGGCTTCTTCGGCGGGAGATATTTAACTCCATACGCAGACTGGATGTTCTGCAGGATTTCATTGAAGATCCTTCGGTAACGGAAATTATGGTAAATGGACCAGACAAGATCTTTGTAGAGAAAAATGGGGCGATCTATCTTAGCGATAAAAACTTTGTATCACAGCAAAAGCTGGAGAATATCATCCAGCAGATTGTCGCACAGTCGAACCGGATTATTAATGAGGCGAACCCGATTGTCGATGCAAGGCTATCGGATGGCTCCAGGGTCAACATCGTATTGCCACCGATTGCTATCGATGGAGCTACTGTTACCATTCGAAAATTTCCCAAAAATCCGATCACAATAGAGCAGTTACTCGCGTATGAATCGATCACAGAGGAGGCAGCCGAGGTTCTACATAAGCTTGTCATAGCTGGCTATAACATTTTTATAAGCGGCGGTACCGGATCCGGTAAAACAACCTTCTTAAACGTACTTTCCAACTATATCCCGCAGGAGGAACGCATTATAACGATCGAAGATTCCGCGGAGCTTCAGATCCGCAATATTCCGAATCTGGTTCGAATGGAAGTGCGGAATGCAAACACCGAAGGGTTAAAGGGTATCACGATCCGGGACTTAATAAAAACAGCTCTTCGGATGCGCCCGGATCGAATTATTATCGGCGAAGTCCGGGACGGAGCAGCCTTTGATATGCTGCAGGCTTTTAATACCGGGCACGACGGTTCGTTGTCCACCGGCCATGCAAATTCTCCGGCGGATATGTTAAGCCGTCTCGAGTCCCTGGTACTAATGGGTGCCGATATTCCCCTGTTGGCGGTAAGAAAACAGATTGCGTCGGCAATTGATATTATGGTTCATCTGGGGAGGCTCAGGGATCGGTCAAGAAGGGTTCTTGAGATTACGGAAGTGCTCGGCTGTGTTGAAGGAGAAATACAATTAAACCCTCTGTATACATTTCTGGAAAATGGGGAGAAGGAGGGAAGGGTAAGCGGATGCCTGCAGAAAATAAATGATTTGGTTCATACCGAAAAACTACAGAGTGCCGGGCTAGCGTGGAGTACTTATAGCTATGAGCATACCGCTTCCGGAGGAAAGGAAGGATCTATTTGATAGAAGATTACAGGCAGTATCGATTTAACCGAATGGAGAATATCCGCTGCTTCCTTCAGGGAATGCTTTTCACCGGCATGCTAGGTTATTTGTTTTATCATAATTGGTTTGCCGTTCTTTTCCTAAGTCCTCTTATTCTCGTTCTTCGAAAGAAGAAAAAGAAGCAGCTGACAGAGCAGAGAAAATGGAAGATCAACCAGGAGTTTAAGGATGGAATTATCAGCCTCTCGGCAGCACTAAGCTCCGGTTATTCCGCGGAGAATGCTTTTGAAGAGGCATGGAAGGATCTAAAGCTTTTATATCCGGAGAACGCTCTGATTATGCAGGAATTTTCCTATATCATTAACCAGCTGCGAATGAACATTACCGTAGAGAAAGCACTAAATGAGTTCGCAGAGCGGACCGGCGTGGAAGATATCCTTAATTTTGCAGAGATTTTCTCAACCGCGAAACGGTCCGGAGGGGATCTCATTAAGGTGATACAAAGTACGGCGAATGCCATCAGTGACAAGGTAGAAGTGAAAAGGGAAATCATAACCTTGATAACCGCTAAGAAGTACGAGGCAGATATTATGAAAATAATTCCACCTGGGATCATATTGTACCTGCAATTTTTTTCTCCAGGATTTCTGGATCCCCTCTATCAAAACATCCTTGGCAGGATGGTCATGAGTATTCTTCTGATTGCATATCTATGTGCGTATCATCTTGCAGACAAAATTGTAGCCATCGAGGTGTAAGGGAGGTAATAGGATGTCTTGGATCAATCTTCTTCTTTTCTTTCTGCTGCTATTTGGTGCCGTTTGCATCCTCGTTTCTTTAAAGAAAAAGGCGGAATGGGAAAAGGCAGTTGATAAAAAGGAACATAAGCTGTATTTCTTATATCCGATCGCGGATTATATTCTGACGAAAGCCAGGCTCTATCCTTATTTGCAGCAAAAAACCTGGATCGAAGAGGCTGGAAAGGCGCTAAAGGTAGCGGATAAAATACCAATTTGGCAGAAATCATATTGGTGCAGTAAGCTCTCTCTTGTTATGGTGATATTCTATCTGTTTCTTATGATGGCTTTTGGCAGCAGAATGGGCGCCGATCATAGCGGCGGTTTAATAGACGGAAATCATCTGGCACGACCGGATTACGGGGAAGGAGATCAGGAAGTCCGTCTTAAGGTCTCCATGGAACCAATAAAGGAATCGGCGGATAGAGAGGAAACGAATGGCTTCACAGATGAAATGACACTTCGGGTCAGAGAGCGCAGTTACAAGAAAGAGCAGCTGGAGGAGCTATTTGAAGATGCAATCAAGTACTTAGATATTGCGGTACTAGGAGAGAACGAATCGGCAGATGCCGTCTATGAAAATCTTTGTTTTTGTGAGAATATTCCGGAGACCAGTCTCCTTGTTGATTGGAAACCGGAGGATCTAAGCCTGATCGGCAGAGACGGAAGTGTTAAGAATGAGGAAATCAAAGGGGAAGGCGTAAGAACGAAGGTAACTGCGATTTTGTCCTATCAAGAGGAAAGAAAGGAGCACACCATGGAGTTTTCCATCCTGCCAAAGCAGTATGCCGAGGAAGAAAAACTGCGCAGGAAGCTGGAGGAAGCAATTTATACGGCTTCGGAAAGTACAAAAGAGGAACCATGGCTGAAGCTTCCGTATGCGGTGGATGGGTATCGACTAAACTGGGCAGAGGCAGGCAGGGACGTAAGCGCAGCCTTATTCGGAATGGGCATATTTACGGCAATCCTTGCCTGGATCTATAAGGATAAGAATTTGGAGAAACAGATGAAGCATAGAAAGAATCAAATGCTTCTCGATTATCCAGAGATCATTAATAAATTTATTCTGTTAATCAATGCAGGCATGACCGTTTTGCAAGCTTGGATCAAGATTGCGGAGGACTATAAGAAGAAAAAGGAGGAAGGGGGAATCGGCAAACGGTATGCCTATGAGGAAATGCTGCTCACGGTTCATAAATTACGGCTAAGTGTTCCGGAACCAATTGCTTATGAAGCTTTCGGAAGGCGGACCGGTCTGGTTCCCTATATGAAATTTAGTACCCTGATTGCTCAAAATCTTAAGAAAGGGAATAGCGGGTTGTGCGAACTATTAGGCCGGGAGGCAGTGGAAGCCTTTGAAAGCCGGAAGGAAACAGCGAAGAGGCTGGGAGAAGAAGCCGGGGTAAAGCTTTTAGGACCAATGATGATAATGCTGATCATCGTATTTATGATTATTCTAATACCTGCATTTTTAAGCTTTGCATTTTAGTTATAAAACATTGTTTCCTATTACTTAAGTTTTACCTTGATCTGTCCAAATTAATGAAGACGATTTGTTAAGAAGGCTTTTGACTCTCATATCATTAAATAGGGAAAGGAGAGCTGCGGATCAGAGCAGCGAGAGAAAGTAATGAAAGAACAGATGAAAAAATATTTTAAAAAATTCTGTAATATTCAATTGGATGGGGTAGGAGTGGTAGAAATCATATTAATCCTAGTGATTCTAATTGGATTAGTACTCATTTTCAAGGATCAGATTACAGCAATCGTAGAAAAAGCATTTAAAGTGATTACGAAGGATACGAACAGTATTATTGGCTAGAACAGCAAGAAGCCAATCGAGTGGCTGAAAACGGAACGGAGGGAAAGAAGATGATTGGCATACAGAACAGGAATTCTAAGAGTAGGGCGGAGAGACCGTTTTATACATATCGTATAGAAACCTGCAAAAGGAAGGAGATTTACCTAAGAAACAGAGAAGCAGGCGGAGTGATTACAGTTTATTTGAGCTTGATCCTGCTGATTGTCCTGTCTCTCCTATTTACCGTAATCGAGAGTGCGCGGGTTTACACCGCCAGGGTATATGTGGAGCGTTCCCTGATGACAGCCATGGATTCCGTTATGGCGGAATATTATGAACCGCTTTGGAAGGAATATCATATCTTCGGACTGGATGCCTCGTATGGCAGCGACCACATTCAGGAAGGTGAAATAACGGCGAAGCTGGAAAACTATATGTCCTATACGTTACATCAAAATCCGATTGGAGAGCAGGGGAAGGGTAAAAAAGGCACAGATTTACTGACGACATCAATTGACGGGGTATCCTTAACGGATCGGACATTTCTAACCGATTATCAAGGGGCGCTGTTTCGAAATGAAGCGGTGGAATATATGAAATACCGGGAAGTGGGTAACGCGTTCGAATTGCTTCTTGATAAGCTCTCCTTACTGGAAAGCCCCAGTAAGGTAGGTGCCATATATGAGGAAAAGCTCAAGGCAGAGGAGCAGCTAGTGGAAATTGACAAAGGAATTCTGGAATTAATGGAGCTGCTGGACGGCGTGAAAACCAGCAAGAAAGGATTGCAGGTAGGTAGGGACGGAACGCTGAAAACAGTACCCTATTTTATTAAAAAAATCTGTATCGGTCCGCTTACAAGGGAATCGGCAGGAATCAACAATGATATGATATTTCTCGCATTAAAGGATCTTTACGTAATGCCGGAGAAGGATTTTCAGGCTATGGATAGCAGCTTTCCTAAGCTGGATGAAATCTTGTTAGGAATAGAGGAAAAAGAAGCAGAAATTGCTCCGGTGGAAGCAAAGCTATCCCAGTTGTACCAGGCAATGGCACAATTAAAGGATGAGGAGAACCGCTCGGAGGATGAGAGCAGTTCAGATGAGGAGAAGGACAAGAAGAAGGAGCTTGAGGGTCAAATTCGTTCGCTGAATTCTGTAAGAAATGCTCTGGTGCAGGAGAGAAACGAACTCATCTCACAGAAAAAATTTCATACAAACGTTATTCGAACAGGGCAAAAGAAAATGGATACGCTCATCCATCATCTGCTCCCTTTGATAGAGGATGCTAAAAAAGTAATCGATAAGATCGTTATTAAGACCGAGCTGTCGGCTCCGTTTTTGGATACCTATGAAACGATACTCGACGAGGAAAAGGAAGGGCTGGATGAGACGATATGGGAGGGATTAAAGGAAGATTTACAGAATCTAAAGCGCTATACCGCAACGGACGGATGCGGCTATGATTTTGCAGGAATGAAGAAGATTTTAGAGGAAGATAAACGCATTCTTACGCAAACCGGAATTGCTCTTGATGAAGCACAGCAGGAGTTTTCACAGAAGAACCTGGCGGCGTCCAGAGCTTTTTTTCAAAAGGCATGGGGCATTCTGTCAAATTACACGGTAAAAGGACTTACCTTGGATTACAGCTCGCTTACGCTCCAAAAAAGCAAGGAAAAGGATCTTCTGGAGGTTATGCAGTCTACGATATTAGGAGGAATTACCGGTCTGGTGATAGATCGGGATACGATTTCAAAGGCGAAGCTTTCGGAGGGTACAAAACCATCAGATCGTATCGCTGCGTTGCAGGAACCGGAGGGATTTGCTGATAAATTCGCGGAATTTATCAAGCAAGCGGCTAACGGAGATAAGGATTCTAACCTGGGAAATATATTCGGAGGCTTAACAGAGGAAACCAGGAAAGCTGAATGGATAGAAGAAGGTACAAATAACATTGCCTCGATCTTTCTTTTTCAGGAATATATGAAGCATCACTTTTATGCCTTTCCTAAGGAAGGGGAGAAACTAAGTACGAGAAAACCGTCCGCATTCGTTTATGAGCAGGAATATCTGCTTGCGGGGAAACAGACGGATGAAAGCAATCTATCCTGCGTCATTGCCAGAGTTCTGGCGGTCCGTATGGCAGCAGATATGGTTACCATTCTGACGGACAAGAGGATTCGTGAAGAAGCGAAAGCAGCAGCAATCGCTATGGTTGGTTTTACTGGTCTGCCGATACTAATCAGTATTACACAGGCACTGGTTCTTATTCTGTGGGCTTTTGCAGAAGCTTTAGTAGATACCTGTGCTCTCTTAAAGGGAAAAGAAGTTCCAATCATAAAAAAGGAAGTGGTGATGAAGCTTAGCGATCTGTTTCTACTCACAAGAGATCACATTGAAAAGAAAGCACTTACCATTTCAAATACCGGCAAAATGTCACTATCCTATCATGGCTATCTATCCATATTTCTCTTATTTACAGATCAAGAAAAGCTAACCTATCGTTCTATGGATCTTATGGAAGAAAATCTTAATCTCCGCTATGTGGATCACTTTTCCTTTCAAAACTGCCTCTTTGGGTTTGAAACAGAGATCCAATATCTCGTTCGGTCAAAATTCACCCGTTTTCAATTTGTACCAGAGTATACCGGTAAGAATGCTTCGGCTTTTGGATATAAAGCAAAGGCGGCTTACAGCTACTGAATCACGGATATTTACGTTCTTATCACAGTTTGCGGATGGTCTGGGATGTCCGTTCTTCTGGCATTTCTAACAACTTAATTCAATATTTCAAAAACATCTATTACATCTAAAAAAATAAAATAATAAAGTCTCTCTCCAAGAAATCATTTGCTTATAAAGAATTTATATAAACAGTTCTATACTTTTCCAGAAGAACGGACATCCCAGCCCATCATGGATAGAACAGTATTTACCTTAAGAACGAAGATCAGATTAAGAAAAAGGCAGCCATTGCCTGATAAGGTCAGTACGCAGCCAGATACCATGATATATAATTCATCGATTAATTGCCACGGTTACAAGGTAAGGAAGTGATTGTTTTCTGAAAAAACATATAAAGAAAAAGTGGATTAATAAGCGGATTAATAAGTGGAAATTAAGAAAAGAAAACAGAAATGAACATAGAAAAGAGAATAGAAAAGGACAAAAAAAAGAATCCAAAAAAGAGCAAAGAAAAGAACGATTAAGAGCAGCGTCCTTAACCGTGGAGGCATCCCTTAGTTTACCTCTGTTTCTAATTTTCCTATTTAGTTTTCTTTACTTTATCCAGATCTTTATCCTACAGGAACATATTCAGTCAGCGATTACCAAGATGGGATTGGATATGGCAAAGCTGTCCTATATCTATGAAGATTTTACCGGCGGTGAGGATACCAAGAATTTTAATAAGACGATATTTGAAGAAGGTTTCGGAGTCGATCTTTCTGAATTCGGATTTGTCAAGGCAAATGGTGCAATGCTCAAATTATATGCACAAAATTACCTTAATGTGGAGCAGATAAATAAGTCCTGCATAGAGAACGGCTATCATGGGATGTCGTTTGACCATTCTATCCTTTTTGATGAGGAAGATACCATTCATATTATCGTTCACTACCGGATAAAAATACCCATAAGGCTGTTTGGCATCAAGAATTTTGATATGGTTCAGCAGGTCTTACTCCGTGCCTGGACAGGGCATGCGGTTATGCCGGCTTATTCTATGGAAGAGGAAACGAATGGGGAGGATACGATTGTATATATCACAAAAACCGGCAGTGTATATCACAGAAGCAGGGATTGCTCTCATATTAAGCTATCCATCCGTTCAGTTGCCGGGATACCAAGCGAGCTAAGAAATGATAATGGGGCGAAATATTATCCATGTGAAAAATGCTGTAATGGAGAGGAGAGTGCGCTTGGGACTTACTATATTACTTCGGACGGAACTAGGTATCATACCCGGAGAGACTGCCCTAAAATCAAACGCACCGTATTAGAAGTTAAGCTTTCCGAAGTATCGGATAGGACACCCTGTAAACGGTGCGGAAACTAAGGAATTTTCTTACGAGATTATTGCACAATAATAGGAATGCTGCAGGAGAGGCTGTGGTCTTCCTGTCTTTCATCTTTATGTAAGGAAGATTACAAACCCTCTTATATTAATGCAAAAGAATTTAAAATTCACGGAGTCTGTGTTTGCGCGGCATCCATAAGCTCCATGAGACCTAAAAAGCCGCGTAGAAATGAGGATGAAAATGGCGGAAACAGTATCGAAAATAATCATAGGAGCATTGCTGCTCATATGCAGTATACAGGATGTAAGAAAGAAAAAACTTTCTCTGTGGGTTATTCTAATCGGTGCGGTGATAATCGGTCTCTGCTTGCCGTTTAGTGCCTCTCTTTCCTTATGGGACCGCCTTGGCGGAGTTATGGTTGGTATATGTGTCATAGGTATCAGCCTGCTGACCGGAGGAAAAATCGGAATAGGAGACGGACTTTTACTCTGTGTTACCGGAATTGGATTGGGGTTTTGGGGTAATATGGAGCTGTTTGCAGCAGCATTGGCGGCATCCGCAGTCGTTTCCATATTTCTATTGGTATTTCGATTGGCAGATCGGAAGAAAAGCATTCCGTTTGTTCCTTTTTTGCTTTTTAGCTTCCTAGGTATTCTGGTATTCCCCAGGCTGTAAAAACGTTACTGTTCACACCCACCATGTATACCATGTTATGATTTCGTCAAATGTATACGAATCGGAGACGCTTTCGCTTAGTTGCATTACGTAGCGGTACATAAGGCTCCAAAATAAGGAGCCAAAGTACCGACGAATGCCAATACTCCTTATCGGATATCATTTGTCGAAATCATAGTATAGATTTTGTTAGAAGTGTGAACAGTAACGTAAAAACAGATGACAGAGAAAAGGGAAGAGCCGATAGTAAATATAATTAGAATGATCTGGGAATGAGGGCTGTAAGACAGATGGAAGGAAGAGGTTGATTCTAATGATAAGTATGAGGATGGGGAATCAAAGAAGAAAGCAAATTACAGACTGGATGAAAAAGCGAAGGGCAGTAAAAGGAAGCTTCACGGTGGAAGCGGCATTTCTAATGCCGATAATCTTCTTTCTTATATTTTCTTTCTTATACCTTACTTTTTATCTTCATGATAGTAGCCGGATACAGGGGTGCCTGGACAAAGCACTTCATAGAACTACACTTGTGCTAAAGCATGAATATGATTTTGCAGCCGGTGAAATCCGATATGAGGAGATTAACAATAGAGGAATCATTGATCTCATTACTGGAGATACCAAAGACCTGGAACAGGAGATCTGCCAATATGTCTGCCGGGAATTTTCAGAAGGTTTATTCGTAACAAAGATCACGAATGTTACTACGAAGGTCGGCAGATATAATATTGAAGTAGAGGTTGAAGCAGAAACGAAGATTTCATTAAGGGGTGTTTTAAGCTTTTTTTATCCGAATAGGAAAAGAACCATAAAAAAGAAATACTCCATTCACGATCCGGCAGAAACCATCCGGATATCCGAGGTCATCCTGGATACCGGTACCAAGATCAAGGGCGTGGAGGAATGGGCAGAAAGAATTAAAAACATAGGAAAAATAAAATGAAATCGTATTTTAAATAAAGACAATGGTGTGCGTATGATAAGGATGATAAATTATGCGTATGAAAAATCCGTGTTACTTAAGAAGATGGATAGTAATGTTACTTAAGGAATATGTGTATTGGATATTAGAATGGCATCAAAACGAAATTAGCAGGTAAGGAACTTTTTAAGGGAGATGTGTATGGAAATGATCAACAGAGAATCCTTACGAATATGATACACAGATTTGATGGGATAAGGATAGTGTGAAAAATAAATTTTTCACACGCACCTTTGAGCCTGCGGCACAAAGTTTGCAGGTGGTCAGAAAGGGCATGGTTATTAAGATGAAAGTAGAATTTAAAAGAGATCTGCACCATAACTTTATGGTGCTGTCCGGTTTTAATAATGCGGCGGAATCATATTGTATAAAAATGCTTACCTATCAACAAATCGAAGGAATTCTTCCGATGGAAATACAAACCATCAACAATCAGGCTTTCTATAATTATGAAATAACCGCAAAGCAATCCATGAATACCCTGTTGGACAGAACGGTTCTGTCCTTTGACCGGGTTAGAAAGATTTTTCAAAATCTTATGGATACGATAGAAAAGTCTTCGGATTATCTGTTATTACCCGATGGTTTTTTGCTTGCGCCGGAGTATGTCTATCTGGATATCAATACGGATCTGCCTTACCTATGCTATGTACCCGGTTATCAAAACAATATCAAAGAGCAGATGAGCGGTTTTATTGAATATATTATGAATAAGGTGGATTATAACGACAAAGAGGCGGTGCTGTTGGTATACCGGCTATATGCGGTTAGTAAGGAAGAGGGATATACCTTTCACCATTTAAATACAGTAATACAAAACTGCAGCCGTTCCAATCCTCAGGGTAAGGCAGTAAATGTTCAGGAAAGCAGGGAGAATCTAGATAAGACACCGGATTCATTTCAAAGGAGTCCGTTGGATCGTGCCAAAATAAATGAGCTGCAAATGATACCGGAGGATTCGGCAGATGAAGTAAAATCGATGAAGAATAATAAGCCATGGAAAAATATTGGTAGAAGTGACCGGGAACAGAACAATAGGGAACAGAACGATAAGGAGAAAAAAACGAAGGAAAAATTATCAATACCAATCAGTAAAAATATACCGGTGATGATGGAAAAAATCGTGGGAGAGCAAGAGGTATTCTGCTATCCGCTTAAAACCTACCTTTTATCGATGATTTCATTTCTTGGAGGAATCCTTCTGGTTGTTCTTTGCTGCAGGACCAAGATAATCTATAATACCTTTGGAAATCGAATCGATTATAGTAAGCTGTTTGCGCTCCTTTTAATTCTTATCTGTCTGGAAGGCTATCTGATGAAGCAGGTTTGGAATAAAAAGAATAGGATTACGAAGATGGTAGCAAAGAGCGAATATATCGACCCCAGACAGAATCTTGGCAGGGAGCCGGATGTTCGGAAGAATATGAAGTTTTCCCGGGAAGGTGAATTAATCGATGAAGAATGTGGATTATCCGGCGAAAATTCGGATGGGAAGTGGATAGATCGTTCGGAAAGACTGGAGGAAACAAATAATCCGATTGATTCCTGGGAAAGGAACGAGGACAATGTGGACACAAACTCCTCAATGCGCGAAAAGCTGTGTGAAAGTGAGAGCATGGACACTCTGGGATACAGGGATATTGAGGAATTGAAAGACTCGGAAAATGAAAAAAGCGAGGATAAGAAAGACCGAAGGGATGAAAAAAACGAGGATAGGGAGGAATGTGAGGATGAGGAGTACAATCCAACCTGCTTATTAAATGAAGTCCAGGGTGAGCCTTTCTACATTTTAGATCCTGTGGACAAGAAACAGTATGAGATTATTCAAATCAAAGAATTCCCCTTTTTTATCGGGAAGATTAAGAAAAATGTGGATTACTGTCTCGAAAAAGACGTTGTCAGTCGATATCATGCTAAGATTCTTAAAGAGCAGGATCAATTCTATCTAGCAGACCTTAACTCTACGAATGGGACATTTCTAAATGGGGAACTATTGCAGCCTTACAGCAAGAAAGAAATGAAGCTGGGGGATGAAATTGCATTTGCAAATATTAAATTCATATTCAAATAGTATAAGAGGGTCTGTGACCTTCCATCATATACAGGATGAAAGACAAAAGGAGCAACCTGTCTTTCAGACAATGTATTATAGGGAGATCATAGACCCTCTTGCAGCATTCGTATTTGATTTGCAACCACCCCTTAATTTTGTTTGCGATAGATGTGGCTTACTATTCCTTCCTGCTTTGGCTATTCAATGACAGAGGTTAGGCAAGAAGGACCTATATGGTTTTTTGGGATATAAGTTATAATGATATTGTAATGATGAAGATTTTAGTGGTACAATGGAGACAATAATTACCTGCTCCATAGGAGGTAAATTCCTCTACGAAGAAACACTCTTTTATTAAAATCAATAAATGGGGAAGAAGTAAATGAATAATCATATAGTATATTTAATTATGAGTATTATATTCTTTTTCCTGTTATTTGTTTTTCCAGGTCTTATTTTAAGTAAAGGTCAACCAAGTGAACCAAATAATTTAATTGGTTTTCGAACCAAAAGATCTTCGCTTTCAAAAGAATCATGGATATACGCAAACACCTTAGCGGGGAAATTAATTTTGATATATAGAATTTTTTGTTGGTTAATAAATATTATTATATTTATTTTCATGATTATCTTAACACTTTCTGGTGAAATTATAAAATATTTATTTTATGGTCAGGCTGGACTGTTTGTATTATTATATATAATCATATATTTTAAAGTGCAAAATAATTTAAATAAAGTATTTGATCTAAATGGGAATAGAAGGTTACAGTAGTTATTAACTATATAGAAAAGGCTATAAAGGAGGTAAATCCTCCTTGTGAAAATGAAGTTTTATATAAAATTATAAAGGAGGATTGCGAATGAAACGTTATGTTATGGCACTTGACCAAGGTACGACAAGCTCCCGGTGCATTATCTTTGATAAACAGGGGAAGATGAAAAGCGTGGCTCAGAAGGAGTTTACACAGGTTTACCCAAAGCCGGGCTGGGTGGAGCATGATCCGATGGAAATCTGGTCCTCACAGATTTCAGTTGCAACGGAAGCGATGGCAAAGCTTAAGATCAGTGCGAATCAGATTGCCTCCATTGGGATTACGAATCAAAGAGAGACAACGATCGTGTGGAATAAGCAGACCGGTATCCCGATCTATAATGCAATCGTATGGCAGTGCCGAAGAACCTCCGATAGAATAGAAGAATTAAAGAAAAAAGGCATGGAGCCTTATATTAAAGAAAAGACCGGTTTGATCCCGGATGCTTATTTTTCAGGAACAAAGATTGAATGGATCCTGGATCATGTGCCGGGAGCAAGGGAAGAAGCAAGGGCAGGCGATCTGCTGTTTGGAACTGTGGATACCTGGCTGATCTGGAATCTGACTAAAGGTAAGACTTTTGTGACCGATTATACCAATGCTTCCCGGACGATGCTGTTTGATATTAGAGAGCTTACCTGGGACAAGAGGATATTGGAAGAGCTTGATATTCCATTGGAAATGCTTCCCGAGGTGAAGCCCTCCAGCTGCGTTTATGGATATACAGACCGGACTCTTTTTGGAGAGGAGATACCAATCGCCGGAGCAGCAGGGGATCAACAGGCGGCGTTGTTTGGGCAGTGCTGTTTTAACCAGGGAGAGGTCAAAAATACGTATGGGACCGGTTGCTTTCTGCTGATGAATACAGGAAATGAAGTGATAGAATCCAGCAATGGTCTTCTGACTACGATCGCAGCTTCCACCGGAACGAAACCGGAATATGCCCTGGAGGGAAGTGTCTTTGTCGCCGGTGCGGCGGTCCAATGGTTGCGGGATGAGATGCAGCTAATCCGTACTGCGGCAGAAAGTGAGGAGCATGCGCTTCAGGTTCCGGATACCAATGGCTTATACGTGGTGCCTGCATTTACCGGTCTTGGAGCACCTCATTGGGATCAATATGCCCGAGGGGTGGTTGTTGGAATAACCAGAGGCTGTAACCAGGATCATCTGATCCGTGCTACTTTAGAAGCAATTGCATATCAGACCTATGATGTATTAAAAGCGATGGAATCCGATTCTGGTATTCGCTTAAAATCCTTAAAGGTAGACGGCGGAGCCTGTGCTAACCGTTTTCTAATGCAGTTTCAGGCGGACATCCTGGATACGAAGGTATACAAACCGGAATGTATCGAAACGACGGCACTTGGTGCTGCTTATCTGGCAGGGTTAGCGATCGGATTTTGGCAGGATAAAGAGGAGATCAAGAGAAACTGGGATATCTCGGAGATATTTAATCCCCGGATGTCCATAGAAAAAAGAGTTTCTTTAATCAAGGGCTGGAAAAAGGCGGTTAAGCGTTCCTTTGCATGGGAAGAATAAGATACAGCCAGAGAGTATACACTTTATATTTACAAGAAGTAGGACATAAGGATAGGAATAAGATAATGGAATGAAAAAGGATAATAATTATGATAGAGGACAGACTGTCGAGCAGTTTAATTGATATGAGCTTTCGAAGAATAAATTCCAACGCGGAGGGAATCTATTTATTCTATCAGCTGAAAAATGGCGAAGCCTATATTGTATCCATAATCCATACGCCTGAGGGAGGTGAATTTTCACCGATACAATATGAGCATATCCTGGGGCAGATGAAGGATAGCTTTTTACGCGGAGGAAACCATGAGGTTCACCTGTTGAGTCTTATTTTTACAAGTAATCCGGAGAAGGCAAAGCAGCTATGTCAGGAGGGGGAAGATAATCATTGGATCATTAACCCGGCAACCAATCAATTAATTATCTACGAAACGCAGGCTTCGGATTTTCTTGGACTTCGTGATATTATTGAGAAGCTGCTTATGGAGGAGCTGGTACCGAACGGTCAAAGGGATGGGCAGGAGTATTTATCCAATCAGGCGGAATCGGAATGGAGCCCGCTAAAAGTAAGGGAAGCGGTTAAAAAACGGTGGTTAAGTCCAGTGAATACCATCCTGATCGGGGTGAATGTTCTAGCCTTCCTGCTGATGCAGTATACGAATCTTTTCGGCGGAACGAAGGAAATGATGGCGAAGGGAGCTCTTTCCTGGGTACTTATCAAAGAGTATAAAGAATATTATAGAATTCTTACCTCTATGTTTATGCATTCGGGTTGGCGGCACCTGGTGAATAATATGCTGGTTCTATTTTTTGTCGGAGATAATTTAGAAAGAGCGGCTGGTAAGACCCGGTATCTTATCATCTTTTTCGGTGCGGGAGTGATTGCAGGGATTTCTTCCGTCAGTTATAATATGGTAATGGATCATGTTGTCTATTCGATCGGTGCATCCGGAGCTATCTTAGGTGTGGTAGGAGCTATGCTGTATATTCTTATTGTAAACAAAGGCAGGCTGGAAAATATCAGTAGCCATCAGATGTTTTTATTTGCCATATTCAGCTTGTATGGAGGGATTTCCAACGCCAGTATCGATCAGGCTGCACATATTGGCGGATTTGCCGCTGGTCTGCTGCTTGCGATGCTGATTTATCGGAAACCAAAGCAGGAAAGTTTGGCATAAAATTTTGCAAAAGCCGAAGGAAAGGAATGTGCTTATGAAAATTAATATTTACTATGGCGGGAGAGGCTTGATTGAAGATGCTACCCTCTACGTAATTAGTAAGCTGACAACGGTATTAGAAGAGCTGAGAGTTCAAGTAACCAGGTATAATCTATATGAAGAGAAGAATGCAATTACGATGCTTCCCAAATCGTTAAAGGAGGCAGATGGAGTTATCTTAGCTACAACCGTAGAGTGGCTGGGAATCGGCGGATTGATGCAGCAATTTCTGGATGCATGCTGGCTATATGCGGACAAGGAGAAATTAAGCAAATTGTACATGCTTCCGGTGGTGATGACCGGTGTCTGCGGTGAGAAGGATGCCGAACTGACCTTAATGAAATCATGGGAATATCTTGGTGGTATCCCCTGTCATGGCCTTACCGCGTATGTTGAGGAACATGTTGAATTTGAAACGAATCCGGATTATGCAAAGACGATTGAAAAGAAGGCGGAGGAATTCTATAGAGTAGTGAATCAAAAAATGACAATTCTTCCTTCTAGTACGATTGCTTTTAAGCAAAATGTATTTCGTAACAATTCGATTGTATTAACCCCCCAGGAAAGTGAACAGCTTTCTATGTATGTTTCCGATGATTCCTATGTGAAGAAGCAAAAGGAAGACATTGAAGAATTGTCACAGCTATTTAAGGAAATGCTGGATCAGGGAGAAGGGGACACCGAGCAGGAGTTGATGAAACGTTTGAGGGATAACTTTCATCCTCTGGAGGATTTTTCAGCCTCCTATGCCATTGAATTAGCCGATAGTAAGAAAAATCTGGTGATCGAAATCGATAACAAGCAAATAAAATGCTATTATGGTGTAAAACCGAATGCAGATGTGATAGCAAAAACCACCAGTGCCGTTATGAATCGTCTGGTTCACGGAAGAATTACGTTTCAGGGGGCATTTATGTCAGGGGAATTAACAGCAAAAGGTAATTTTAAGACCTTGCGCAGCTTTGACCAGGTATTCCGTTTTAATATTCTGTAAATTTACATAGGCTTCATATATTCAAGATAAGCGGGAGCGCTGCAAATAAGGCAAGCTGGAGGAGAAAGATCCATCTTGCCTGTATTATAAAATTAACTGGTATTTTAGCCGTCGGTATCTGCGAGAAGCTTACTATATAATTTGTCGACTAGGCCCGAACTTAATCTGGGCGCTCTGGTAAAAGAAGAAGTAAAAAGCAGGATTACGCTTTTGCTATTCTTCAGGATTTATGCCCAGAAAGCATGGGCATTAGAGTGAAACTTAGGACGCACAGCTCCGGCTCATAGGGGCAGGAGGATGGTAAATGTGGTTGCATCCTCATCCGAAGCTACGGTTACGCTGCCATAATGCAGATCAATGATCTTTTTCACAACAGCAAGCCCGACACCGGTTCCCCCTTTTTTATATGTAACAAACGGGGTAAATATCGTTTCTATCTCATCCTCCGGAATCGGCGGACCATTGTCGGTGACCTGTATGGATAGTTTGTTGGGAGCATAGTCATCTCCGAACAGACCACTCAGATGAATATGTATATAATTGCCCGGCTTTGTGGCTTCAAAAGCATTCTTAACAAGATTGGAGAGCGCCTGTTTTATTTTTCTGGGATCACAATTGTAGAAGGAAAAGAAAGGTTCACAGTCAGGTTCAATGAATAAGCTGAAATCAATCTGCTGTATGATCGCTTGTGACATATAGCCGCAGTGAATCCCCTTTACCAGAGCGATTAGATCGGAATCTTCTTTGGATAAAATATTAGCCGTATTTAAAAGAGAGGCATCCGCCGTCATATGTTCCATGTCGTTTACTAAGTCCTGTAGCTGATTCCAATACTTGAATCCGTTTACTTCCGGGTGCTTGGTTTCGATATATTGGATGGTACCTTTTAACAATGCCAACGGATTACGTAGCTCATGAACAAAAATGGAGGTAATCCGTTTGTTTTCCGAGGTGATGCTTTGAATAACGGTTTCCAATTCCGGATTGTTTTTCACTAAATTGGCGAGAGTGTCATTACTAATATCCGACAACATAATATCCCCCTTTTCCAAGCGGATTGCATTAATTTAAAACAAAACAACAAAACAATTGATTACAACAATAGATATTATCAAATTTTGGTAAAAATTGCAATATAAATATTTATACAACAATCGACATAGGAGGTGTTTTTAATGCAGGACCAATGTGTTTTCTGTAAAATTATTGACGGTGAGATTCCGTCTGCTACGATTTATGAGGATGAGGATTTTAAGGTAATTATGGATATTTCGCCTGCGGCAAAGGGGCATGCGATCTTGCTTCCCAAAAAGCATTTTGCGAATCTGTATGAGATGGAGGATGAGGTTGCTTCCAAGGTGCTGATTACAGTAAGAAAGGTAGCAACGGCTATGAAAGAGGAGCTGGGTTGTGAGGGGCTTAATTTAGTACAGAATAATGGAGAAGCAGCCGGACAAACCGTATTCCACTTTCATATGCATCTTATTCCAAGAAAGAAAAACGACAGCGTTAATGTTACCTGGAAGCAGGGAAGCTATGCAAAGGGAGAGGCAGAACAGCTTGCCGCCGCTCTGGCAAAGAGATTGAAGGAAGCATAGGAGAAATAAATCGATTAGGGGTTATTGCAAAACAAATACAATGCTGCAATAACCCCCTCTTGTGTTAATGTAGCTAGAAATGCAGAGTGATACCTCACCGCTGCGTTTCCTTGATCAGCTGGAGGATGGTATCAACAGAATTATTTAAGCTGCTTTGATTCATGGCATCAATGTATTTGCGCCTTGATTCCATAACGGTATGAATTGCGTTAAGAAGCGTGGATACACTCAGCTTTTCTTCGGAAAGAACATAGGAATATCCCTGATGTTCAAACGATTCCGCATTTAGAATCTGATCCCCGCGGCTAGAGCCTTGTGGAAGCGGAATTAAAATATTCGGCTTGCGAAGCGCTATGATTTCACAAATGGCATTCGCACCGGCACGGGAGATAACAAGATCCGCCGCTGCAAAAAGATCACTCAATTCGTTATGAATATATTCGAATTGTACATAGCCGGCAACGTTATTGAGCGTATCGTCGAGCTTCCCTTTCCCACAGAGATGGATGATCTGATAATCTCTTACAAGAGTAGGTAGCATTCCGCGTATAACTTCGTTGATAGCCTTGGCACCGGTACTTCCACCGATAATTAAGATGACTGGACGGTTTGCTGTAAAGCCGCAGAAATCAAGGCCGCGTATCTTATTGCCGGAGAAGAGCTCCCTGCGAATGGGCGTTCCAGTAAGTACCGCTTTTTCCCGCGGTAGATACTCCAGCGTTTCCGGAAAATTAGCACATACCTTTTTCGCAGCCGGAATAGCTAATTTATTGGCAAGGCCGGGTGTCATATCGGATTCGTGGATAATGACCGGAATTTTGTATTTCTTCGCTGCAAATACCACCGGAACACTGACAAAGCCACCTTTCGAAAATACGATGTCCGGATCTAACTGTTTCATTATTTTACATGCTTCACGATATCCCTTTATTACGCGAAAAGGATCGGAAAAATTCTTTACATCAAAATATCTTCTTAATTTACCGGAGGATATCCCGTGATAAGGGATACGATATTCTTCGATCAGTTTTCGTTCAATTCCATTGTAGGAACCGATATATTGAATGTCATAATTTTCTTTTTTTAATGCGGGCAGCAATGCAATACAAGGAGTCACATGGCCGGCAGTACCGCCGCCGGTTAATACAATACGCTTCATTTCTCGGACCTCCATTTCTTTAAAGCTTTCGCCAACTGATCCGGACAGGAGGTAGGCTTATAGCCGCAAGATATTCCTTCCAAACGCTTTATGACTTCATCCACTGGCATTCCAACCACTAAACGGGATAGTCCATTCGCGTTGCCGGAGCAGCCTCCCACAAAATGTACCGCCTGCACGGTATTGGTATTATTATCGATTTCAAAATTAATTTCGCTGCTACAGACACCTGAAGTTTTGTATACCATTATAAATCCCTTTCTTTCTATATGCTGCAGTATACTGCAATCTAATTATGTTAGGATATGAGGATCATTAGGCCTCCTAACAAATCGTCTTCTTCCATTTGTATAAAGTAAGGAATAGTTTAAGTAATAGAAGAATAGATACCCATAATCGTCTACATTGTATCTCACATATTCTATTTTTGCAAATACATTTGATTCCCGTTTTTTATCATTATTTGTTTTACAATACAAAAAAATTCCGGTATAATAGATTCAAATATTTTCTTTTTAAAAGGAGAGCGCGTATGATAGGTAAGAAGACCGGTTTTACACCGGAGGAAGCAGGGTATGATGCAGACAGGCTTCCATATCTGAACCAGTATTTTGAAAAATTGATTCATCAGAAAAAGATTATTTCCGCCAATTACTGCATGGCAAGGGACGGGAAAGTATTTGCGGATCATGCATTGGGAAAGCTATCTTTTCGGGAAGAGGATGATAGACCGCTGCTTCCGGATACCATTCAGCGGATTGCATCAATCACGAAGCTTTTCTGTGCGACTGCTATCTGGAAGTTGGCTGAAGACGGGCTTTTAAGGGTAAACCAGAGGGTCGGTGAAATCATAGAGGAATTCAACGAGAAGCCATTTTATGCTATTACCATAGCGCATCTCCTTACACATACCTCCGGATTGCAGCCGGATCCGGGGTGCTTTGAAAATAAATACCATCAGTCTGCATGGGATTTTATCGGACAAGATAAGGGGAAGAATTGGATTGCGGCAGGCTTGAAGAGCGGAATGCGTACAAAACCGGGAGAGGAATGGGCTTACTGCAGTTTCGGCTTTGTTATTCTTGGAGAAGTAATCGCCAGAATCAGCGGAGAATCCGCCGAGGAGTATATAATAAAGCATATTATTTTGCCCTGCGGCCTTAGGGATACCGGATTTGACCGGGAACGGAAAGAGATTGCAGGCAGAGCCAACATACCCAATGAACATATGGAAAAATACATAGATTCTATTTTAAAGGATACGTTAGAAAAGAACGATGAAGATAGCTTCTGGAATAAGATCCCCAATACCGGCGGCGGATTATATTCTACGGCTTATGATCTGTGTCGGTTTGGAACGATGCTACAGCAGGGCGGAACGATCGACGGGACGCGAATCATCGGAAGGAAAGCGATTGAGAAGATGACAACCTTATATACCGCTTCCCATATCAAGGACTATTGCTGGAATGCAGGAGGGCATTACCGCGCCTATGGTCTTGGGCCGGATATGCGGTGTAATGAGGCAAGCCTGTATTCGCAGGGAACTTTCTTTCATGAGGGGGCGGGAGGGTGCTGCCTGATCATTGATCCGATCGAGAAATTGGTGGCAGCGTGGTTTATCCCATTTGTCGATGATGTTTGGTGCGCCGAACCGTTATATAATGTAGCCGCTGTGATGTGGTCCGGATTAAAATAAAGGAAATAAAGGATAACCGGTATTGAATTTATCTAGGGAAATCGTATATAATTGACAACATAAAATCATAGCACATGAAAAAGAGTTCCTAACAATCGTATTCTTAAATCTGCACAAAGCAATGAATATTTAAGTAATAGGAAACCTATTTTTAATTCGTAACTGTTTGTAGTCGTTGGTACTTAGATCATGTGTTTTGTGATTTTATGTACCATTACGTACTTCAATCAAATGAAAATGTGTTGCGAATGAAATAGGTTTCCTATTATTTATCAATGTATAAATTGTGCAAATGGATGAAGTTAAAATGGGCTTTTGTGCAATAGATAATAGGAGGTACCGGAATGAGAAAAATCGGAATTATAGGTGCAATGGAAGAAGAAGTTAATATCTTGAAGGAGCATATGAAGGACACCGAGGTCAGTACCATTGCGACCATGGGATTTTGCGAAGGAACCTTGGAAGGAAAGCCGGTTGTTGTGGTTCGCAGCGGAATTGGTAAAGTGAATGCGGCGATCTGTACGCAGATACTGGCGGACAAGTATCATGTGGATGCTGTAATTAATACCGGTGTTGCTGGTTCCCTGCGAAATGAGATCGATATCGCGGATATCGTTCTTTCCACCGATGCACTGCAGCATGACATGGATGCTACCGGATTCGGGTATGAGATCGGTGTAATACCGCGGATGGAAAGCTCTGTTTTTTCCGCAGAGGAAGAATTCCTTACAAAAGCAAAAAAGGTGTGCTCCGAGGTGATCCCGGAGGTCGGTGTTCATACCGGTAGAATTGTCAGCGGGGATCAATTTATTTCAGACAATGGAAAGAAGGAATGGCTGTTAAAGAATTTTAACGGGTACTGCACGGAGATGGAGGGAGCTGCGATCGCTCAGGCAGCATACCTAAATCACATCCCCTTCCTGATTATCCGGGCGATTTCCGATAAGGCAGATCATAGCGCGGAGATGGCATACTCGGAATTCGAAGAGATCGCGATAACAAATACCGTCAAATTATTGACCGGATTGGTAGCGATACTATAAAACCAGCTTCTTCAAGTTGCATAATTTGTGTATAGGAGGCTGTTGCACTAACGATTGAAAAGGCGCCCACATAGAACTAGAATGCTTATCACATCAATATCTAAAAAGAAGAGTGTGTGAATTATTACTCCATAAAGAAACCGTTTGTTACCATCGGTACTTAGGTTGTGGCAGATAAATATCTGTCACAGCCTTATGTACCGCTATGAGCGGCAACCGAGTGAGAACGTGTCTTATGTTGGATAATAACACACACTCTTATTGAAAACCTAAAATGTGATAAACATCATTAACATGAAAAGGGCGTCGTATATTTAGTACGACAGCACCTTTTTCTTTGCTTTGAAATGGATGAAGTTGATTTGTTAAGAAGGCTTTTACGCTCCTATCAGTGATAAGGAAACAGAGTTCAGTTCTTCCTGCTAATTAAATCGGTTCCGCTATAGTAATGGCTTAAAATCTCCGTATAGGAGTAGCCCTCCTGCGCCATAGCATTGCTCCCGTACTGGCTTAGCCCCACGCCGTGGCCGACGCCGGTACAGATGATTCTTACGTTCCCATTATATTCTTCGATGTAGAAATAATTCGAATTCAACCCCAATGCCTTGGCAAATTCCTCCCCAGTAACGGTTTGACCGCCAAGGGTCACTTTTGTTACATAGTTTGTGCTGTCCCGCTCGCTGACGTGAACGTCATCAAAAAATCCCTTTTTTGAAAGGCTTATGCCGGGATATTGCTTTTCCAATAAGCTGATCAGATCGTCTACATAGTATTCACTTATTTTTAAATAGTTTGTCGAAGTCACATCCTGTTTGCTGGATACACTGGTCAGATAGGGGATGTCAACATTCCAGGCTTCCGAAGCATTTCTTGTATACCCGGAGCCGGTTTCAAAGAAAACCGGCAGGATCAAATCGCCTTGATAGACAAGAATCTTATCCTCTGTTGCATGAATAGCATTTTCAATCTTCGTAAAGTAGTCCTTATATTCGTCCGAACCCCAATATTGCTCCATATCCGAGATATTAATATAGGCAAGCCCAAGCTCTGTGGTAGTAAAATTTCGGTCCGAATGTCCATCCTCGGTGAGTAAAGCGATATTATAGAGGGCATAGGTCCTTGCAATTACTGCCTGCGCCTTCAGCGCCTCCATATGATAACCTGCCGGCATAGTTGCAGCGACCACTCCCATGAGATATGTATCAAAATTAATATTTTCCGTTTTTCCATCTTTATTATATTTAATTTTAAAATTCATTGCTTCTATCGCATCATTCACCTTCGGAGTGCTGGAAAGAAAAAGAGTAAGAATAAAAGGAAACAGTAGAACAACAACACAGACGATCGATGTTTTAATCAGAATCTGCTTCATAATTCCTCCATGAATAAGTAATTATTACATTATATTAAGGGAGGGCTTGTTTATGTGTTAATCCGGCAAACATTCTTTATAATACCGGGATTAAAAAATTAAAAAAATAGTATCCGGAGAATTTCGTGATAGATTTGTCTGGCTTTCTGGTGATAGGTGAATTCCTTCAATATAGAGCAAATGCGCGTATACCTTTCCTTATCCCGAAGGAGATATCCATGAAATACCAGTAGAAATCAAGGAAAAGTACCGGGATGCAAACCTTTACAAAAGAGAAAATCAGTGTTAAAATTATGTCGATTATAGGCCAATTATGACCTTTAAGAATAAAGGAGGATACTAGAAATGGCTAGAACCAAACAATCTATGGATGGAAATACAGCCGCTGCTCATGTTGCATACGCATTTACAGATGTTGCTGCGATCTATCCGATTACCCCTTCCAGTCCAATGGCTGACGTTGTTGACCAATGGTCTGCGTCAGGGCAGGAAAACATTTTCGGTAACCAGGTTAAGGTTGTCGAAATGCAGTCTGAAGCAGGTGCTGCCGGAGCTGTTCACGGTTCCCTTGCTGCAGGTGCAATAACTACAACATTTACAGCTTCCCAGGGACTTCTTCTGATGATCCCTAACATGTATAAGATTGCTGCTGAGCAGCTTCCCTGCGTGTTTGATGTTTCTGCTCGTACTGTTGCGACACAGGCACTGAATATCTTCGGTGATCATAGTGACGTTTATGCCTGCCGTCAGACAGGTTTCGCTATGTTAGCAGAATCAAATCCACAGGAAGTTATGGATTTAAGCCCGGTTGCTCATCTTGCTGCAATTGAGGGAAAAGTTCCGTTTATTAACTTCTTTGATGGTTTCCGTACATCCCATGAAATTCAGAAAATTGAAAAATGGGATTACGCTGATCTGAAAGAAATGTGCAACATGAATGCTGTAAAAGCGTTCCGTGAGCATGCACTAAATCCGGATAATCCGGCAATGCGTGGTTCTCATGAGAACGGCGACGTATTCTTCCAGCATCGTGAAGCATGCAATAGAATTTATGATGCATTACCGGCTGCTGTTGAGAAGTACATGGGTATGATCAACAAAAAGCTTGGTACAGACTATGATTTATTTAACTATTATGGTGCTCCGGATGCAGAGCGTGTCATCATCGCTATGGGATCCTTCTGTGATGTTGCCGAAGAAGTAATTGACTACTTAACGGCAGCAGGAGAAAAGGTAGGACTTGTAAAGGTTCGCTTATACCGCCCTTGGGTTTCAAACTCCCTTCTGAAGGTTCTTCCAAAGACCGTTAAGAAGATTGCAGTTCTTGACCGTACAAAGGAACCGGGCTCTCTTGGAGAACCGCTTTACTTAGATGTAGCTACAACTCTTCGTGAGGCAGGGATGAATGATATTATTCTAACTGGTGGCCGCTATGGACTTGGTTCTAAGGATACTCCGCCTTCCTCTGTATTTGCTGTGTTTACAGAATTGAAGAAAGATGCTCCTAAGCCGCGTTTCACAATCGGTATCGTTGATGATGTTACGAACCTAAGCTTACCGGAAGTGAAGCCAGCTCCTATTACATCTGCACAGGGTACCGTAGAATGTAAGTTCTGGGGTCTTGGCGGAGACGGCACCGTAGGTGCAAATAAGAACTCGACGAAGATTATCGGTGACCATACGGATAAATATATCCAGGCGTACTTCCAATATGACTCTAAGAAGACGGGTGGTGTAACTGTTTCCCATCTTCGTTTCGGTGATCAGCCGATCAAGAGCCCATACTATATCAATCAGGCAGACTTTGTTGCATGTCATAATCCATCCTATGTTACGAAAGGATATAAGATGGTTCAGGATGTTAAACCGGGTGGAATCTTTATGATCAACTGCCAATGGGATGACGAAGAGCTGGGTGAGAAGCTGAATGCGGAAGCGAAGAAATATATCGCTGACAACATGATTCAGGTATATACCATCAATGCGATTGATAAAGCAATTGAGATCGGTATGGGTAAACGTACCAACACGATTCTGCAGTCTGCATTCTTCAAATTAGCAAATGTAATGCCGATCGACAAGGCAGTTCAGTTCATGAAGGAAGCAGCGAAGAAATCCTACGGCAAGAAGGGTGACGCTGTTGTAGAAATGAACTACAAAGCAATTGATGCTGGTGTAGATGCAATTCATAAGGTAGAAGTTCCCGCTTCCTGGTCTAAATCAGAAGCAGATGCTGCTGCTCCAGAGCTTCACGGCCGTCCTGCAACCGTTAAGATGGTTAAGAATCTGTTAAATCCGATCGCTTTAATGGATGGTGACAACTTACCGGTATCCGCATTCGTTGACTATACGGATGGACAATTTGAAATCGGCGCTTCTGCATATGAGAAACGTGGTATTGCGGTTAGTGTACCGGAATGGGATGCAGAAAAATGTATCCAATGTAATAACTGTGCATTTGTATGTTCCCATGCTACGATCCGTCCGTTCTTACTAAGTGAGGACGAGGTGAAAGCAGCACCGGCAAACATTAAGCTTGCAGATACAAAACCGAAGGCAGGCGAATATAAATTTACCATGAGCGTATCTCCTCTGGATTGTATGGGGTGCGGAGAATGTGTTACAGTATGTCCTGTTAAGGATAAGGCAATCAAGATGGTGCCTCAGGAAACACAGGCAGACGAGCAGCCGGTATTTGATTACTTAGTTGCTAACGTAGGCAAGAAACCTGGAGTACCCGCAGATACTACAGTAAAGGGATCCCAGTTCAACCAGCCGCTTCTTGAGTTCTCCGGAAGCTGTGCAGGATGTGCGGAAACCTCCTATGCTCGTTTGATTACACAGCTCTTTGGCGAGCAGATGTATATCTCCAATGCTACCGGATGCTCCTCCATCTGGGGCGGCCCTGCTGCAACCAGTCCATATACCGTAAATAAGGATTCTAAGAAGGGTCCTGCATGGACAAACTCCTTATTCGAGGATAACGCAGAGAATGGATTTGGTATCTATCTTGGACAGAATACCCTTCGTGATCATGCAATTGAAAAGGCAGAGAAGATCGCTGCTTCTGAGAAAGCATCCGAAGCTTATAAAGCTGCTTTTGCTAAGTTCATGGAGACAAAGGAAAATACAAAGGAAAATACCGCTGCTACAGAAAACCTGATTGCAGAGCTTGAAAAATCTGCTGCTGCAGGCTGTGAACTATCGAAAGAAGTTCTTAATAAAAAGCAATACCTTGCTAAGAAGTCCGTATGGATCTTCGGCGGTGACGGATGGGCATATGATATCGGCTTCGGCGGACTCGACCATGTACTTGCATCCGGTGAAAATATCAATGTTATGGTATTTGATACCGAGATGTATTCCAATACCGGCGGACAGGCTTCCAAAGCTTCCAATATCGGTGAGGTTTGCCAGTTCGCTGCTGCAGGTAAAGAGGTTGGTAAGAAGAGCCTTGCTGAAATCGCAATGAGCTACGGTTACGTATATGTAGCACAGGTAGCACTTGGCGCTAATATGGCACAGACCGTTAAGGTACTTGCTGAGGCTGAGGCTTACAACGGACCTTCCTTGATCATCGGTTACGCTCCTTGTGAGCTTCACGGAGTTAAGGGCGGTATGAACCATTGCCAGGATGAAATGAAGGCTGCTGTGAAAGCTGGATATTGGAACCTGTTCTCCTTCAATCCGACCCTTAAGGCAGAAGGAAAGAATCCATTCACTCTGACTTCTAAGCCGGGTGACGGAACCTATCAGGACTTCCTAAATAACGAGACACGTTACAGCCGTCTGACCCGTTCCTTCCCAGAGCGTGCAGAAAAGCTGTTTACGGCTTCCGAAGAGGCGGCTCAGGAACGTTATGAGCATCTGTTAAAGTTAGTAGAGCTATATAAATAAAGAAAACAGCCTTCCATAGGATTGCTGTTATAACGATACCGCAGACTTATTTTTGAATCTGCAGGCATTAAAAAAGGAGTGGCACACGAATTTATATCTCGTGTGCCACTCCTTTTTCTATGCTTTTAAACTTCGTATATGTTTATTTCGATAAGCCAGACAACTGGATATGGCGCCTAAGGTGCCCGTACATAGGAACATAACTGCCATACCGCTGCCGGAACTGTTTCCGACTATTTTCTGTAGCATAATTGCTACGGCATGATTGGAAGCCATAAATGGTTCGAATACATAATCAGCCAGATAGCCGCCCATCAAAATCCCAACCGGGATTGTCGAAAATTGGATCGCATTTCTTATGGAAAATATTCTTCCCTGCATTTGCACCGGAACGGTCTGGTACAGTATAAGACTCTCTCCTGCCATGATAAACGGAATGGGAATGCTTGCTGCTAATCCGGCAATACACCACGCCGGGAGATTTCTTCCGGTTCCCATTAACAAATCGCCGAGTAGGAAAGATATCGATGTAGAAAAATAAATCATCCTTAAGGGATCTTTTTTCCTTTTTCCGATAGTAACCAGGATTCCGCCGATAATGCCGCCGATTCCAAGAATTCCGTTGATAATCCCATAGATCGTACTATTGCCGCCGCTCCTAGATAAAATCATAGGTGTCAAAATGTTTTCGTAGGTCAAACGGGAAAAGAAATTAATCAATGCCATACTGAGCATGATATATAAAATTCCCTTGTTCTGCTGGAGAAAAGCCCAGCCTTCCTTCAGTCCGTCGAAGGGGTTTTTTATTCCTTTGTGATCCGGATTGACTGGTTCCGGAATTGATACAAAAAACACCGTTCCTACTGCAAAAAAGAAGGATATAAAATCGATAAACAGTACCGTTCTCAGCCCGCCAAAAGCCATAATCATTCCGGCAAGAACGGGAGATGATACGGCAACTAAATTACCGGAAAAGGAATTCAGTCCGCTGGCCTTCTTATAATCCTTGTTCGGCACCAATAAACCGGTAACGATGGAACTAGCCGGAGATTGAAAGGCATTCATAAACCCGACAATAATATTAACAATATAAATCTGTCCGATGGACATCAAATCCATGTGAATACTAAAAAATATGCTCGCAGTACCTAGCGCTGCTATCGTATCCGATAAAATCAAAATCGCCTTTTTGGAGTACTTATCTACAAAGCTGCCAGCGAAAATACTCACCAGTATGTAGGGTAAATAAGAGCAAAAAGCCATCAGGGATACCGTCATTGCAGAATTAGTCTGCGCATATACCCAAATGGTAAGAGCATGTCCTGTCATAGCACTGCCAAGCTGTGATATTGCTTGACCAAACCAAAATAATAGATAATTTGTTTCTTTCTTCTTCATTGTATTTTCTCCTTATAAGTTAGTTTTCTTCTTATAAGTACAAAATCCAATGTGGACGAATTTCTTTAAATAGTAGAGTTACTCTGTACAGGCTTCGTCCATTCATCAGACCTTGTACAGAGACAGACGCTCATATTAATTATTTTTGGAGTTAGCATATCTTTCCCTCATTTCTGCGCAGCTTTTTCTGCATCATAAGGAGTCTGCACCTGCGCGGTTTATGCCATTTTATAGCATCCTGAAATCTATTATAGAGGATTTGGTTCCAATAGTAAATCTCAAGTTAAAAACATTCCTAACAAATCGTCCTCATCAATTTGCATTACGTACTTCAATCCAAGTACTGCGTTTTTTGCAGCACTTGGAGAGCAATGTGTTGCGAAAAAGATTCGTTTCCTGTTACTTACCAATGCATTAATTGACAGATTTATGAATTTACAGAATTTCTCTTATCCAGTACCGATTCCCGTTTTATAAGCTCTACATCCAGCACAATATTCTGGGTCGGTAAGGAGGGGTTTTTTAAATGTTGAAATAATACCTCCAATGCAAACTGTGCCTTCTGCTTAATATCCTGTGAAATCGTGGTCAGTCTGGGGGACACGAACTGCGATATGGGAAGATTATCAAAGCCGATAATCGAAAAGTCCTCCGGAATCCGGTAGCCTCTGCGCTTTAAGATACCCATCAGCTCGATGGCGCTGTTGTCGGCGGCGACAAAGATGGCACTGACCGGTTTTTTAAAGGAGCAAAGCTCGGTTACGGTTTCCTCCATATGAAGCGGCTCTAAGATATGTTCCGGCTCTAAGCGTAAACCAGCCGCCTCTATCGTATCTTTATAGCCCTTTAATCGCTGCTTGATTAACTGGCTGACACTGGTATGTGGTGTAATAAAAGCAAAATCCCGATGCCCGTTCTCAATAAAATGTCTGGCCGCCAATACGCCGCCTTTATAATCGTCGATTCCGATATTAATTAGCTGCCGTATGCTGCTATAGCTGTCCGTAAATACCAGTGGAATCTTATTATCTGCCTGGATCTGCTGAATGTTTTTATCAAAGGTTCCAAGAAACAGGGCACCCTCCGCGTGCCACGACTGCAAGTGCTTTGTAACATCGGAATATTCATTTATAAAATGTACCATAGCGTTATAACCGTACTCCTGAACAAGCTGTATAATATAACCCAGCATCGCAGCGTTGTAAGGTGATTCAAGGACATTACCTGAGCCCTGCAGGATGATGGAAATAATTTTGGAGGATTTGGACGACAGGCTCCGCGCAGAGGAATTAGGAACATAACCAAGTTTTTCAATAATGGATTGTATCTTCGCTATATTTTCATCCGACACTTCGGAATAGCGTTTATTCACAACGCGCGACACCGTCATTACGCTTACTCCGGCTTCTTTTGCAATATCTTTTAGTGTTACCATATACCCATATACACTCCCTCTTTTGATAACGATAACAGTATCGTTTTTAACAATAGATTTATTATAGCGAATAAAAGAAGATAATGCAATATGAATTGGTAAAAATTTGCGGCGGTGGAGGGACGATGCGCTAAATAATTCTTTAAAATTTCCCGATTATAGAAAAAATTTAGGAAAAATATGATAACGTTAACAATAACAGGTAAGAAGCATTCGACCGCCAAGAGACGCTGGTTGTGCATTTAGCACAGGTTACAGTAGATAAAGTAAGGAATAATGGATAAAATTCTATATATTCTATTGACATTATTCTGCACAGATGTTAATATTAATTGTGTTAACGCTAACAGTAAATGTGATTTTATAGGGATAGAAGTATCTATGCTATAGGAAATGAGGGAAAGCAAATGAAGGCACCAAAACAACAGAAAGGCAATACAAAGAACTTGTGGCTCCGAATTCGCAGAAACTGGGGTTTATACCTTTTGCTGCTGCCGGCGGTAATTCTTCTGATCTGTTTTACATACCGGCCAATGTACGGCGTATTGATTGCATTTAAGGAATACCGGCCGGCAGACGGAATATGGGGCAGTGCCTGGTCAACGCCATGGTATAAACATTTTAAGAAATTCTTCGATTCGTATCAATTTGTCAATACGATTAAGAATACCTTGACCATTACGCTCTACAGCCTGCTTGTATTTCCAATCCCGATCATTCTTGCACTATGCATAAATCAGATGAAAAGTGGAAGATTTAAGAAGATTTTTCAGACAGTAACCTATATGCCCCATTTTATATCAACCGTTGTTATGGTGGGTCTGATTACCTTACTGCTATCCCCCGGCAGCGGCGTGTTTGGAGCGATCTGTAATGTGCTGGGTCTGGAAGCGCCAAACCTAATGGGAAAAGCGGGGGCATTTAAACATCTGTATGTGTGGAGCGATGTCTGGCAGCATGCCGGATGGGACAGCATCATATACATAGCCGCACTTTCCGGAATTGATCCGAGCCTCTATGAGGCGGCAACCGTAGACGGTGCAACGAAAATGCAGAAAATAAAATATATCGATATCCCGATGCTTATTCCTACGGCAGTGATTATGCTGATCTTGCGAATGGGCGGTTTATTAGGCCTCGGTTTTGAGAAAGTATATCTGATGCAGAACGATCTTAATCTGGTAAGCAGTGAGGTAATCTCGACCTATGTGTATAAGATCGGAGTAATCAATACGCAATACAGCTATTCTGCAGCGATCAACCTGTTCAGTACCATTGTTAATTTTATTCTTTTGCTATCTGTAAATAAGATTTCCAAGAGAATTAGTGAAAACAGCTTATGGTAGAAGGGAGAAAAAGAAAAATGTCTGAGAATAGAAAAAAGAAAGATAATAGGATAAGGAGTGGCCGTCCCGATGAAATTTTTCAGATGCTTCTATATCTGACGGCAATCATTATTTTAGTCATCGTACTATATCCGCTTTATTTTGTGGTAATTGCATCGTTTAGTGATCCATCTGCAGTAGGCGGGGGTCAGGTGTGGCTGCTTCCGAAAGGTTTTACCTTAGACGGCTATAAAGAGCTATTCCGGCATGATGAGATCTGGACCGGCTATGCCAATACCATCCTTTATACTGCCGTCGGAACACTGGTCGGCTTGATCGTCAATTTATTTGCAGCCTATGCCTTGTCCAGAAAGGATCTGGTGGGACGTAAATTTTTTAACTTTATGTTTATCTTTACCATGTTTTTTAACGGAGGGTTGATCCCGACTTTTTTAACAATCAAGGATTTCAACCTTTACAATACCTTTGCGGTAATGGTTCTTCCTTTTTCCGTATCGGTTTACAACATAATCGTAGCAAGAACCTTTTTTCAAAACAGCATCCCGTCCGATCTAAATGATGCGGCGAAGATTGATGGCTGTGGAAATTTGGGTTATTTCTTTAAGATCGTACTGCCGTTATCAAAAGCAATTATATCGGTGATTGCATTATGGACGGCAGTGGGCATGTGGAACTCCTATTTTAATGCCTTGATCTATTTGAAGGATGCTTCCAGGTATCCGCTGCAGCTGATTCTAAGAAATATTTTAATTACAAATAACCTGCAGATGTCCTTTGGAAGCGGGGAAGCAATGCAGATCGCGCTCCGGCTGTCGAATCTGATGCGGTACTCGGTAATTATTGTTTCTACCGTTCCGATTATGTGCCTTTATCCATTCGTTCAGAAATATTTTAATAAAGGTGTTATGATTGGCGCCGTCAAAGGTTAGGCGTCAATGATCACATATAATGAAGGAGGATGATTATGAAAAAAGAAGTAAAAGCATGTTGGAAGAGAATCACAAGTTTGTTTCTGGTATTCGTTCTGTCCCTTTCCTTTGTCGGATGCGGTAA
>SVEA01000079.1 GCA_015057615.1 Lachnospiraceae bacterium
GATACCTAACCCCGCGAGAGTACCGGATGAATAACCTTAAAAAAGTTGTCTAGATTACTGTTGACAATCCAGAATATGTTTAGATAATATTGTTTGGGTTTCACATATTACGGTGTATATGTACCTGTTACTACTGTATAAGCAGCATAATTCTGCGTACCTATAAACTCATGCGTAGTATAAACAGCATATGTGTGATTACTTGTAAAGGAAGACATCCAGTGGGATAGATCTATAGGATCAAATATCCTATTTACTCCATAATCTTCAGTATAAGCTGGTGTCCCAACATATGCCCCCGTATCATTATGCTCAATAACAGAGTGCATATACAGATGACCTGCAGTATCGATAGTTGTTTCTATCTGAACATCTTGCCCATAACTAGTTGCATATCCCCAGAGTCTCCCATTTGAGCCATCTGCATAAGCTTCATCATAAGATGCAGCAAAAGCAGGAGCTACATTTAATGATAATAAAAGGGTTAAAGATAACAAAGAAGCCATAAATTTCTTTTTCATGTAAAGCACCTCCTCAAAAAACATCATCTGTCATATAAGTATACTATAACATACAATATGGTAAAAATCAACATAAAATGTTAAATAAATACAATATCATTCTAGTACAATAGTTCCGAGCTTATATGCTCTTTCGCCTTTTCTCGTTGGTACAGCAATAATATAAAAATTATCATAACTATTGAGGGATAGATCTGAAATATCGAAATCAATTAATATAGATGAAATATTTTCTTTAGTAGTTTTTATTTTGGCATAATAATAACCTGAAAATAAAGGTACTATTTTATGATTTATATAGGCAGATAAAATATATTCTTTTTCCTCGCCGTACAAATTAATAGAGAATTGCAACATATTGTTTTTTATATTGATTTTATTAACTTCTTTATTATTTTGTAATACAACAATATTAAAATTATTATTATGTATCTCTTCCTTAGTAGAAATATGCTCCATTGTGAAATCTTCATAAAAACTGAAATTATTATTATTGCTATTTTTACATATTATGGTATATGGTTCTAAAAAAAATACTTTATGATTATTTCCGTAAGATTTTGAGGATATAAACGAAGGATTTAACATGCTGCCAAATTCAATAAATAATTCTTCATTTTGCTTACCAAGTATAGGTTTAAAGTTTAATTTAATAGTTAAGTTAGTATCTTTAGCTAAATTATATGGAATAAGATATGATTCTTCTTTATGTTCATCAGTATAATATGGCTGTGATATTCCATTTACCAATATTATAATTCCAACTTCACAATCCTTAGGACCGTTGGTATAAGTGATTTCTGCAGTGATATTATCATCACCATCATATTTTAATGATTTAATCTCTATTCCGTATGATGCAGTAACTTTTTCATTCAAATTCAAATTAGTTGATTTTAGATCATCTTGCTTAAGAAATATTATAATAATCAGAATAGTAATTATTGAAATTAGAATTGCTATAAAACTTATTTTGAATTTCTTTGTCATATGACCACCTCCACATATTTGATATTAAATGTTTATTATAGGAAAATATAGCATAAATATTACATTAGGGACATAATAACATAAATATCCATAAAATGCAAGCATAAAGGGGAATAATGTAAATAAACATAAAATTATTGGAGATTTACTTTAATACGCTTGTTGTATGCCTTGTACCGATGATATCTATCAAATCATGTATAAGAACAGCCTGATAGAGCGTATAAGTGTCATTTGAGTAATACAGGAAAATAAAAACAATTAAAAGTTCTAAATTTTTACGAGTTTACTCTTGCAATCACGAAATTCACCTTTCATTTTACAAATAAATTTTTTGAGGAAAATCACAGGCGAATATCCATAAAAAAGGGCGAGAAAAATATGTTGTAAAACGTGGTGGTGAAATAGTACTTACTCTTGATGAGATGTTGACTGCATACCATCCGATAATAGCGTCGAGCATAAAAATAGAAATGGTAGAATTGGCAAAGGTGATTGATGCCTTTGCTTTGTCGCTGACTGTTACAGAACGGCGGGTATTCATCTGCCGCTTATCGTCAAAGCTGACGGTTTTCCATATATCCAAGTAACATGAAATCTGCTGTACCTGTTCTAGGCTGATGGTATCCGCCGTCAAATCTACAATTGCTTTGACAAGGGCTTACTTGCGACTATTCAGTTCCGCAATCTCACATTCACATAGGAGAGCGGAACATTGGGCGGTGATTTTCGGATTGCCCTTTGCCGCCTTTTATCGGCTTGTCAGTGTCTTGTGGTTTTCCAATTTTTTCACCATCCGCTGATACACAAGGGCATGACAAGGATACTTATTGGCCGAACGTCGACTAGATATGCAAGCATGAGTATTTCTGTTATCGGGTGCATGAGGACATGGACAGGATTATTCGGGACATGAAAGAAAGCACATAGAACTGACAGTACCAGCGCACCGAAAAATACCGTTGCGGGGGAACTCAAGCGGGACATAGAAGAAGTTATGAATTTCAAGGGAGACATACAGAGCAATTACTGCTGCTTTTCTGCAAGTAGATAGGCTCCCATACCATAAGCTGACCGAAGAAGTATAGCACTGGATTGTCCGTATTTCAAGAAGTCCGGCTTTTGAAAAGCCCTGTTAAGCATCGCGGGAAGAAAAAGCGCAAGTGACAGGGCTGGATTTATGTGGTAAAATGGAACTTACTATAATTCACAAGTCAAAGCGTCCAACCGTAAAAATTTAATATTTACTTTAACACGTGAGGTGAAGAAATCGTGACAGATAAAGAAATCGTGACAGACAAAAAAATCATAATACAATTTACAATGCTGACATTTTGCATAGCCTATCTTGTGTCAGGCACTTTAATTGCTTTTGGGCAATTCGGATATTTGGTTCACAATTGGGTTCACTCGTTACAGCAATTTGGGATGAATATTCCTTTTGCAATCTATATTTTGTCGCCCGCGATTGCTTCCTATATCGTTTTGAAGAAAAATAACAAAATAGCAGATTTTAAGGAATGGTTGAAAACTGTTTTTTACGTCAAAAATAACATAGCTCTCTATTTGTTCGTTGTTGTAGGGCTTGCACTGTATTTTTTGATACATATTGTAGTTTCAGGCCGCACAGAAATGGCGCTTCCATTTTATACGTTCTTCCTTTCCCTGCCTGGCAATCTTTTTATCGGTGGCTTGGAGGAAGCGGGCTGGATGTACCTATTGCAGCCTGGGCTTGACAAAAAATATGGCTTTGTTTTATCTTCTGTTTTTACTGGAATCATTTGGCTTTTGTGGCATGTCCCTCTCTTCTTCATTCCAGGGACGAATCACGGTGAGGGACTCATTAACTTTTGGATGTTTGCAGTTCAACTCATTGCGTTTCGGTTTTTCAACGGGGCAATCTACAAAATATCAGGAAAAGGCCGTGTGTTTATGTGCGTAGTATTCCACACCATGTTCAATGCGGCATCCCCCATCTTTGGTACCATGACTATGACTTGGACGGGAACCATTGCCGCAAATGCTGCGATTGTTCTAATTTCAATTATAACCGTTGTGATATACGACAAAAAGAGCAGGCGAAATATCGAAGAAAAGCGGCATGCGGCATATGGAGAAATGAACAGGATATAGCAGACATTTTTGTTGTCGAGGTATTATTTTACTGTTCTATTGCATTAACAAGCTTTACGGGGTTAATAATTGTTTTTAAAGTATATTTTTTAGAGTTATGCTCTATGGTAATGGAATCCCCGGTTTCAAATGCTAAGTGGATAAATTCATCCATTGTTATCTCAGGATTTACCTGTAAACAAAGAGCGTACATGCCCGCAAGCCAAGGACATGCCCAACTTGATCCGCCAACGGAGCTAAAGGAATAATCTTTTTCACCGGAAAAGGATGCATAAGTACGAGAATCCATCGGCACCAGTAATATTCTATCATTATTAAATAAAGGGTCATCTTCAAAATATTTGTCTGCCCAGAATATACCAGGAGTATAGGAGTTTAAATCATCGGGATCAGCAGTTAATTCTCGCCCTAATCCCATTAAAATAAATCTATAATTATTGTAGGTGTTAGTGGTAACGACAAACACGTTAGATTTCTTTGCTTCTTCAATCGCATTATATACCTCATCATAACCTTTCATATTATCCTGAAACCCCATTGAGATTGAAATTACGCGAATTTTATCTTTATCTTGTAAATGTTTGTTGATTTCAAGAACCCTTTTAATTCCGTCTGCCATTACGGTTAAATCTATTTCAAAATCTGTTTTTTTATATTTACCAAAAGTAGAAGCTATATAATATAGTTTGGCATCTGGCGCAACACCGATTTTTTGACCAACAGCAATGCTTGTAACATCAGGTCCATGCATGGAGGCTACATTATCAAAGCAATTCAATTTTTCATATAGCATAACGTTGTCTTTATATTCTACATGCTCTAGCAATAAAGATTGATCAATTATGGCAATGTTGACACCCATACCAGTAATTGATTTATTATGCAGTGATTTAATATTAAGACCTGGATTAAGCCCCAAGTCCATGATAGCTGATGGATTGAAGTCGGATGGTAAATCATTAGGCCAGATGGTATCTGTATCAAAGGTTACATATTTTAGTTCTTCGGGATGGTTTAATAAATTAAATGATGACAAGTCATAACTTCTTAAGTCCCAACCAACTTTTTTTAAATCAAATAGCTTATCAGAAGATAATTCAACTAGCGCCCCTCTATCCCATTTAAAGTAAGGTTCCCTATTTGTAATAACAGGATACCCCTTGCCAAGCATTTCTAAATCAGCTAACTGTGTTACCGCGTGAGGTTCCTTTGAGCATCCACTTAATAAGAAAATGCAAAAAAAAGATATTAGAATGCCTTTCAAAATATGCTTTTTCATAATTTGACCTTTCTGCTTTTGATTAAATATATATCCTTTAATTGGAGGAAACGTAATAATTTTGGCTTAAAATGAAAACATATTGTGTTGTTATTCGGAAAATAATTACTCGATTTAACAACAACCCATATGCAAATGTAATAATTTGTATTTCCCTTTTGATTATACATGACTAAATTTTGTATATCAAGTTTAAGTTTTAATTGTCATTTAAGTTCAAAGATCATTGTGGGTTCAAAGCAGATTCGCATCTTTGACAAAATAGAGAAAGTGTGATTAAGTTATATCGTATAAATTGAATGAATATGTATTGCATTTCCTTTGTGAAAAAATATGGTGTGTGTTTGCATATCATGAATTTACCTTCATTTTAAAATAGATTTAAATAATTTAATAAACTGGTTGACATTGACGTTACGTAAAGGTGTACACTTCATTTTGCAGGGGATGAAGGATCCTGGTTTTACCTGAAGAGTTTGAGAAAACGCGGCATTTATAAACTTTATAAGAAATAAACAGCCGCACAGAAATGAGGTGACGCATGGAATACACAGTGCTAAAGCTGGGTCGAATGGCAGGAATAAGTACCAGAACACTTCGGTATTATGACGAGATTGGAATTCTTAAGCCGGCAAGAATAAATTCTTCGGGATACCGAATCTATGGTCAGGCAGAAGTGGACCGTTTGCAGCAGATTATGTTTTATCGTGAATTGGGAGTAAATCTGCAAACGATAAAGAAAATCCTATTTTCCGAGTCCTATGACAAGATGGCTGCACTGAAAAGCCACCATGAGGAGCTTCTGGCAAAAAGGCAGCAGTTGGATTTACTGATTGCCAATGTTGAAAAAACAATGGAATATCAGGAGGGAAAAAGAAGAATGAAGGATAAAGAAAAGTTTGAAGGATTTAAAAAGAATTTAGTTAAGGAAAATGAAAGGAAGTACGGCAAAGAGATCAGAGAAAAATACGGTGACTCCGCTGTGGAAGCTTCCAATGCAAGGATGTTAAATATGACGAAGGAACAGTATGAGGCATATGAGAAATTAAGCCGGGAGGTCTTAGATACCTTTAAGAAGGCTTTTGCAACCGGAGATCCGGCAGGGGAATTAGCTAAAAAGGCTGCCGATTTGCATCGGCAATGGCTATCCTATACCTGGGAAAGCTACACCAAAGAGGCGCATGCCGCTCTAACACAGATGTATGTGGAGGATGAGCGCTTTAAAAATTATTATGATCAGCATCAGCCTGGTCTTGCAGAGTTTATAAGAGATGCCGTTGCAATTTACACCGGTACCGATAAGTAATGAATAAAATAAATAACCGATCGAAAACATGAAATAATAGCGGCAGCAGATCAAATGCGAATGATACCGGAAGATAATAGATTCTCTGGTATCATTCGCATTTATTTTAATTCTTGTTTTCTCAAAGCTCAAAGCTGTCGGTTCAAGCGTCTATATTGATAAAAGTCTTCCTAACAAATCGGTTTTTGATACTCAAGATTAATGTTTTTTCCGCCGGGGCTTCTCTGCAGAACGCATAAAGATTTTGATGATTTCATTTGCAATCAGCGGTATCAGCGCTAATACGATTACCCTGACCCAATCCCGTATCGCCAATTGGTGTACACCGAAGGCACCAGCAAGAAAGGGCACAGAGATAACAACGAATTGCAGGAGAATACCGACAAGAATTGAGCCCAGCAGATATCGATTTGTGAATAGACCAAGCTGATTAATGGATTTCGTTGTACTTCTCATTGACAGGGAATAGAAAAGCTGTGAGACAGCCAACACAACAAAAGCCATGGTTCTCGCATAGGCTAAGGCAGCTTTGAAGGCGGGATCCGCCGCTGTGCTGCTGATATTCTTAAGGGTATATCCTTGCTCGTTTAATCCCCAGTAGAATGCAAACAGGGTAAAGCACCCGATTAGGATACCGCCGAGTATGGTTCGAAAGCCAGCGCCACCGGCAAAGAAGCTCTCCCTTGGATTCCTTGGTTTATGAAGCATGACATCATGATCTCCGGGATCTACCCCAAGGGAAATGGCAGGCAGGGAATCTGTGATCAGATTGATCCAAAGCAGCTGCGTTGCAATCAACGGAACCGGCCAGTTCAGTACAATTGACATAAAGATTGCAATCACCTCGCCTAGGTTACAGGAAAGCAGAAAAATGACGGATTTTTTAATATTATTATAGATATTTCTGCCTTCCTCGATTGCATGAACAATGGTAGTAAAATTATCATCCGTTAAGATCATATCACTTGCCCCCTTCGCAACATCGGTACCGGTGATTCCCATAGCAACGCCAATGTCTGCATATTTCAGGGAAGGAGCATCATTGACCCCGTCCCCGGTCATGGATACAATGTTTCCATGAGATTTGAAGGCGCGGACGATTTTTACCTTATGCTCCGGGGAAACGCGGGCAAATACCCGATAATCGTCGATCTTACGGTTTAATTCTTCCTCCGTAAGTTCATCCAGCTCCGCACCAGTAATACTTTGCTCAAGGGAGTCTGCAATTCCCAATTCTTTTGCTATGGCAACCGCAGTATTCTTATGGTCGCCCGTAATCATTACCGGGGTAATGCCCGCCATTTTCGCATCGTGAATGGAGTCCTTGACTTCCAGTCTTGGAGGGTCGATCATACCAACGAGACCGATTATGGTAAGACTTGTTTCCATTTCCTCCGGTGGGAGAGTTTGATTCGTATCCTTATAAGCAGCCCCGAGAACGCGTAGGGCATTATCTGACATTTCATCAGCCGCTCTAAGATAATCCGCTTTCAGCGCATCGGTTAAGGGAACGATCCTTCCATCCACAAGGGCAGAGATTGCGATCTTAAGCAGGCTGTCAAGGGCGCCCTTTGTATGAACCCGATAACGGTCTCCTTCTTTATTTAAGGTGGACATAAGCTTTCGATCGGAGTCAAACGGCTTTTCACCGACGCGGGCATGCTTTTCGTTTAATTCATGTTTTTTCAGATTATACTTTTCCCCTAATACGACAAGAGCAACTTCCGTAGGGTCACCAGTTCCCTGCCCGTTTTCATAAGTGGCATCGGAGCAGAGTACCATCGATTTTAGCAGTTCTGTTTCGGAAGGGGAGGCAAGAAGACCGGAGGCTTCCTGTGGTATCTCGGCAAACTGGTTTAAGGTAAATGTTTTTACAACGGTCATTTTATTCTGCGTAAGGGTACCGGTTTTGTCAGAGCAGATAATATTGACGGAACCTAAGGTTTCAACGGCGGGCAGTTTTTTAACAATTGCGTTGATTTTGGACATCCGGGTTACACCAAGTGCTAAAACAATTGCAACGATTGCGGCAAGACCCTCCGGGATCGCTGCTACGGCAAGACTGATGGCGGTTAAAAACATTTCGAATAAATCCCGTTTTTGGATTAAGGAAATAATAAAAATCAGAGCACAGATTCCGATCGCCAGATAACCCAGGGTTTTCCCAAGCTCTTCAAGCTTTTTCTGCAAAGGAGTCATGGTATTGCTTTCGGTATCAAGAATGGTTGCAATCTTACCGATTTCCGTATCCATGGCGGTTGCAGCTGCGATTCCTTCCCCGCGGCCATAGGTTACCAGAGTAGACATAAATGCCATGTTGGCTTTATCCCCAATCGGGGTTTTTGAATTCTCAAAGATGAGATCTGCATTTTTTGTAGAGGGAACCGATTCACCGGTAAGAGCAGACTCTTCGATCTGCAGGTTCGCACTGTCGATCAATCTAAGATCGGCGGGAACGTATCTACCAGCATCAAGAATCACGATATCGCCGGGAACGACTTCCTCGGAATTGATTTCCTTTGTTTCTCCGTTTCGCCGAACGACGGAGCGGGGTGTTGTCATTTCCTGAAGTGCCTCCACCGCTTTTTCCGCTTTTGCTTCCTGTACGACACCGATGACTGCATTTAAGATAACAACAAGCAGTATGATTATAGCATCCGCATATTCGCCGATGAGCAGAGTTATGACCGCTGCGCCTAGTAAAACATAGATGAGCATATCTTTAAGCTGTGCAAAGAACAGAGAGACAAAGCTCTTCCTCGGTTTTGTCTTCAGTCGGTTATAGCCGTATTTTTCAAGCCGATTTCTGGCTTCTTCCTCCGTCAACCCAATGGCAGGATCGACGCCAAATTCTTTTAATACTTCCTCCCGTGATTTCGAAAACCACATAGTAACACCTCTTTCTTCGTTCTCTACCTTATGTTTTCTTAAAACGGTTCTCTTTATGCCAAACGGATAAAAATGTTTGTTTTATTGATTTTTTTGTTTGATATGATAATATAAACATAGCAGGCATCTGCGCAAATTGAAGAAGAGAATTTGTTAAGATGGCTTTTGATTCTTAAATCTTTAAACTAAGAAATGTTTGCCTCGCAAAGTTTAGCTGCTAGGCAGGAAAAATGTAGAAAAAGTACACAGAAAAATCGCATAAGAAAAGCACACAGAAAAAATGTATCCGGAAAAGAGTGAAAAAAGGTACAAAAAAGCACATAATAAGCGTGTAGAAAAGGTGCACAAAAAACGCATAAGAAAAGCACATAGGAAAAGTGTACAAAAAAACGTACAGGAAATGAGGATAAGATATGTATACGAAAAATGATATTATAGATGGATTTGTACAGATGGGAGGGAAGCCGACCGATACGTTGCTGATACATTCCTCTATGAAAGCGATCGGCGAGGTAGAAGGCGGAGCCGATACGGTGCTGGATGCCTTTATGGAATACATGAAGGAGGGACTTCTTATTTTCCCGACCCATACCTGGGAACAAATGAATGATGAATATAATTGCTTTGATCCTAAGGTGGAACCCTCCTGCGTCGGAATTTTAACAAACCTCTTTCGTATAAGGCCGGGTGTGATTCGTTCCCTGCATCCCACCCATTCGGTGGCGGCTTTTGGAAAGGATGCGGTGGATTATACCTCAGGTGAAGAGCAGTTTGCAACACCATGTGCAAGAAAGGGCTGCTGGGGAAAGCTTTATGACAGAAAGGCAAAGATTTTATTTTTGGGCTGTAGTTTAAAAAGGAATACCTACCTGCATGGTGTGGAAGAATGGAATCAGATTCCGAATCGTCTGATGGAAACGCCTCGTAAATTAAAAGTGGTAACCTATGACGGAAGGGTGATTGATCGGCCGATGCATGGACATCATAGTACGGTAGGCGACGTTTCTCAGAATTATGATAAGATGCTGGAACCGTTTTTGCATTATAACATAGCAAAGAAAGGAAGAATCGGAGATGCGGAAAGTGTATTATGTGATGCCGTGGGAATGGCGGAGCTGACAACAAAGCTTCTGCAAAAAGAACCGAAGCTTTTTGATGATGGAGAGTCGGTTCCTTTCGCATGGTATCGTTCGGATATCTGATTAACACTCATGTTCTTTGGGCATAAATCCTACCTTGCATTTAAGTAAGGCTTTGGACTCGCAGTTCTTTTGCGAGACTATTCATACCATTATTATAATATTAAGAAAGGGCTGCATCTATGGAATATATAAATGAACTGCTGGTGAAACGGGGTGTGAATGAAAATGTCTCTAAATTTTTCTCCTTTGGGATATTGGTTCTGATTGTGATTTTGACCTGCTTTCTGGCCCATTTTATTATAAAAAAGGTCATCTTTAAATATATGACAAGAATAGTCAAAAGGACGAAATATCATTGGGATGATCAGCTACTAAACAGTAAGCTGTTTGACCGGGCGGCAAATTTTGTGCCGGGGATTATTGTTTATAATTTTGCACCGGCATTTCCTAAGATTACCCTGCTGATTGAACGATGTGCTTCGGTCTATATTCTGATCGTACTTGTTCTCATGATCAATGAGCTTCTCGATGTTGTGAATGATATTTACCGCACCTATCCGATATCAAGAGTACGGCCGATTACCGGATCCCTGCAGGTGGTTAAAATCGTAACCTACAGCATCCTTGGAATTGTCCTGATCGCCAATCTTATGAATGAAAGTCCTTTGATTCTTCTCAGCGGAATCGGAGCCTTTGCAGCGGTGTTTTCTTTTGTGTTTAAAGACACCATCCTTGGGTTTATTGCAGGTATCCAGTTAACTTCCAATGATATGCTCCGGATCGGTGACTGGATCGAAATGGAGAAATACGGAGCGGATGGGGATGTTATTGATATTGCACTCAATACGATCAAGGTACAAAATTTTGATAAGACCATCGTGACGATTCCGGCATATGCCTTTGTTTCGGATTCCTTTAAAAATTGGAGGGGTATGACGGAATATGGCGGCAGAAGAGTAAAGCGATCCATCTATATTGATTTGAACAGCATCGGGTTCTGTACACCGGAAATGATTGAGAAATTTAAAAAGATCCATTATCTTGAAGACTATATATCGCAGAGGGAAGATGAGATACGCGAATATAATAAGGTTAACGAGGTAAATACGGAGCTTTTGGTGAATGGAAGACATATGACCAATATTGGTACCTTCCGGGCGTATATTATTAATTATATTAAACATCATCCGGGATTGCAGGAGAATGCGATACAGATCGTCCGTCAGCTTCCTCCGGGGCAGTACGGTCTTCCACTCGAGATATATGCTTTCACCAATACGACGGAATGGGTAGCCTATGAGAACATTCAGTCGGACATATTTGATCATATCATATCAGTTGCTGGTGAGTTTGGATTACGGCTCTTTCAGAATCCTTCCGGTTATGATGTGCGAGGGATCAATATTGAAGAGCCGACAGATTTATCAAGATAGAATTGATTTGAGTGTCAAAAACCGATTTACAACCAACTTCATCAATTTGCACAATTTATGTATTGACAAGTAATAGGAAACATATTTCATTCGCAACATGTGTTCCCCAAAGCACTGCATAAAACGCAGTACTTGGATTGAAGTACGTAGTGGTACATAAGACCACAAAATACGTGGTCTAAGTGCCTGTCTAAGTGCCAACGACTTCAAACAGTTAAGAATTAAAATATACTTTCCTATTACTTTAATGTTACCTTGCTTTGTGCAAATTGATGAAGACGATTTGTTAATAAGGCTTCTGACATAGGATGGTACTCCCGTTTTAACCATGATAAAAGCAGGAATAAACCAGTATCCCTGCTTTTACCTCTGGTGTCTCATGTTCTAGGGTGTTGCTAGAATTTGTCTTCGATTTTGTGAGAACGCATGCAAGATATACCTCTTAGGGTATGATACTTGGTAATGGATGGAAGACGAAATCCTTTTGATAAAGAATTAAACTGTCCAACGCAATCACATCCTCCAAAAGTCGTGAAAAACTCTGGCGTTGTTCGCAATCCTGAGACTAAATTACAAACCTCTATTATTTGATCGATACGACGGAACTTTTACGATTAGCCATAAGGATAAGTCTAAGTTCTTAGCCGTATCTGAAAATTATTATGCCAAAATAGTTATGAATTATACATATAAAAAATAAATAAAATATCATAAAGATATTCTTAACTTTCTATATAATTTGTTAAAACTTTGTCATTGCTATGCTTTTGTTAATATAAGATTCAACCAAAAAATATTGCACAAATATGTAGCAATATACAATAATTTGTTGAATGTTAATAGCTCATAGGTTATAATAACCTTTGTGGTAAGATTATTCCAGTTGATGATCATTTATCTAAAAAATGGGAATACTCAACATATGGTTAATCGGATCATTTTATATCTTGTTATAGGAGGTGAGTGAATGGCAAAAGAAGCGGTACGAGCTGTCCGTCAAGCAGAATTAGATGCGGCGCAAATGGAGAACGACGCGAAGGAAAAAAGCCAGCAGATACTCCTGGAGACGGAAAAAGAAGCAAAAGCATTGATATCTTCTATGACGAAAGAAGCTCTTGCGAAAGCACAACAGGAAGTTACCGAAGCAAAGCGCCAGGGAGAGAAGAAAGTGGAAGCTGCAATCCAAAATGCAAGGAAAGAAGTTGAAATGCTGACGGAATTGGCGAAAGGAAAGGATGAAGAAGCAATTAATCAGGTTCTTTCGATTGTTTTTGAAGGTATATGATTTTTTTATTTGCATTCCATGATTACAGTCATATGACAAACAGGAAGAATGGACAAGCGGGTTCGCTTGTCGGGAATATTAAGCAAAGGAGGTGTAATTATGGCGGTATTGCAGATGCAGAAGATATCGATCTATGCATTAAAGAAGGACCGGAAAAAACTCCTTGAGTTTCTTCAACGCCGCGGTGTGGTGGAAATTAATAATCTGCTGCCGGAGGATGCCGTTTTTAAAAGAAATGATGTATCGGAGGCAATGCAGAATATTGAGAAGAATATTTCGCTTGCAAAAGATGCAATTGATATATTAGATAGCTATGTTCCGGATAAGAAACCTTCGCTCATAGCTTTGAAAGGGAAGAAAGTAGTTACCGAAGAGGGGTATGCTTCTTTTCGGGAGAAATATAAGCCTACGGTAAATGAAGTTAAGAGAGTAATATCTCTGCATAAGGAAATTGCGGAATCGAAAGCAGAAATTTTAAAGCACCAGACACAGATCGACATATTAAAGCCATGGGTAACTTTTGATATTCCCTTAAATTTTGACGGAACGAAACAGACCAAGTGCTTTATCGGATCTTTGCCGAATGAATGGAATCTGGAAGCACTGTATAAGTGTTTAGCGGAAGGTACTCCGGTGGAGATTGATATTGTCAGTTCTTCGAAGGAGCAGACCTGTATTTTTGCACTTTGTCCTATAGAAAATGCGGATAAGGTATATGATATCCTGCGGGAAATGAATTTCTCCTATCCATCTATTTCCATGGATACGGCTCCGAGCGAACAGCTAAATCGGATAAACAGCCAGTTGTCCGAACTGGAGCAAACCATTTCGGACGCCGAGAAGGAAATAAAATCGTACGCGGACCATCTGGATGATTTTCTGTTTTTACAGGATTACGATACGATGCGGGCAGAAAAATATAATGTGATCTGCCAATTGCTTCAATCCGAGCATGCATTCATTCTTACCGGTTATATTCCGGAAAGGGATGTGAAAAGACTGGAAACGGATATAAGCGCAAGATTTGATGTTTGTGTGGAAACCACGGAAGTATCCGAGGAGGATGATGCTCCGGTTCTGCTACAGAACAATGGATTTGCCAGCCCGATGGAAGGTGTTGTAGCATCCTTTAGCCCGCCGGGAAAGGGTGAAGTGGATCCCACCATGGTGATGGCAGTATTTTACTATGTGCTGTTTGGCTTGATGCTGTCGGATGCGGGATACGGCTTTTTAATGGTCGCGGTATGCGGCTTCGGCTTGATCAAATACAGAAAGACCATCGAAGAGGGTATGAAGAAAACATTGCGAATGTATCTATTCTGTGGCTTGTCGACAGCTTTCTGGGGCATTATGTTCGGCAGCTATTTCGGTGATATTGTGGATGTCGTTTCCTCTAAGTTCTTTGGAACGAAATTATCGATACCACCCGTTTGGTTTGTCCCGGTAAACGAACCGATGCGGATGCTGACCTTTTCCATGCTGCTGGGGATTATTCATTTATTTGCCGGCCTTGGAATGAAAGCGTACCAGCTTTATAAACAAAAGGATTATAAGGGAATAATTTTTGATGTATTTTTTTGGTATGCTCTGTTAACAAGTCTGGTTATTCTGCTGCTTTCCATGGAAATGGTGACCGGCATTCTGGGTATAAGCCTGACGATTCCGGCAGTAGTACTTCGTATTGCAAAATACTTAGCGCTCCTTTCGGCAGCAGGAATTATATTGACAAGTGGCCGCGAATCACGGAATCCGTTCAAGCGGGTATTAAAAGGTGTATACGCGCTCTATGGAGTGTCGGGATATTTAGGCGATGTGTTATCCTATTCCCGTTTGCTGGCTCTTGGTCTTGCAACCGGTGTTATCTGTACGGTTATTAACCAGATGGCTTCCATGGTGAATAGCGTAATCATCTTTACCGTAGTCGTTATTATCGGGCATTTATTGAATTTTGGCATCAATGCATTGGGCGCTTATGTTCATGCATGTCGTCTTCAATATGTCGAATTTTTCGGTAAGTTTTATGAAGGAGGAGGACGCTTGTTCCATCCTTTTAATGAAAATACAAAATATTATAATATTAAGGAGAAGATGTAAATGGATAAATTTGGAATAGTATTAGCAGCAATCGGAGCAATATTAGCTGCATTGGTACCGGGCATTGCATCCGCGAAAGCAGTAAGTATGGGAGGTGTTGCCGGTGCAGGAGTTATCACAGAAGATCCCTCTAAATTTGGTAAGGTTCTTATTTTACAGCTGCTTCCGGGTACCCAGGGTATCTATGGTCTGTTAATTTCATTTATTACGTTATCCCAAATTGGTGTTTTAGGCGGAAGCAGTGAAATCAGCTTTGTAAAAGGTGCTATGTATTTAGGAGCATGCTTACCGATAATCATTGTAGGATATACATCAGCAATACGTCAGGCAAATGCTTCAATTGCAAGTATCCATGTTGTTGCAAAGAAACCGGAGCAGTTCGGTAAGGCAATGATCTTCCCTGCAATGGTTGAGACCTACGCAATTTTAGCTCTTCTTATATCTATGTTGGCAATAAACGGAATCACCGGAATAAATATATAAAAGTTGGGAGAGTTAAGCTATGACTGGATTAGAAAAAATCCTTATGGCAATTGAATCCACAGCGAAAGCAAATGCTGATGAAACCATAAACGAAGCGAAGAAGGAAGCAGAGCGTATTATGGAAGAGGCAAAAGCAGAGGCAAAAAGTAAGTGTGATGAAATTACCAGGAAGTCGGAGGAAGACAGAAAGCCGATCCTACAGCAGTATGAATCGGAAGCCCGGCTTCAGGAGAGGAGATTAATATTAGAAGCAAAACAGAAGATTATCCAAGATGTCATTGCAAAGGCAAAGAATTCTCTTACAACCATGCCGGAAAAAGAATATTTTGATTTTATTCTTCGGATGGTAAAAAAGCTGGCATTGAATAAGCCGGGCAGTATCGTATTTTCGGCAGAGGATGTAAAACGGATGCCGGAGGATTTTGAAGACAGGCTTAAGAAAGCGTTCGATGCAAAGGAAGGGGCTTCCCTCACGATTTCCGACCGTACGGAGAAGATCGACGGAGGATTTATCCTGGTATATGGTGACGTGGAAGAAAACTGTTCCTTTGAAGCCTTGTTTCGTGCAGCCTTAGAGAATTTGCAGGACAAAGTAAATGCATTGCTATTTTCATAGTAATGACGAAGAGAGGGTGATGACATGACGGATAAGCAATATATCTATGCAGTTGCGAGGATCCGTTCCAAAGAGCTGTTGCTGCTTGGTAAATCCGATATTGACGGACTTATGAACTGCAAAAGTGAGAAGGAATGTCTACGTCTTTTATATGATAAGGGCTGGGGTACAACAGGAAATGAGGATTCCGAACAAATCCTGAAAGCAGAGCGAGAGAAAACTTGGGATCTCATGCATGAAATGGTAGAGGACATATCGGTGTTTCATACCTTCCTGTATCAGAACGATTTTCATAATCTGAAGGCTGCGATTAAGCAGGTATATATGAACTCGGATCGAAGCGATATTTTTCTTGCAAACGGTACCATTGACCAGGATATTATCCTTCAGGCAGTCCGTGAGCATGATTTTTCAGTATTGCCTGATTTTATGCAGGCATGTGCCGAGGAAGCCTACCGCATTCAGCTTGAAACCGGTGACAGCCAGTTAAGTGATATTATTATAGATAAAGCCGCCCTGGATACGATTTATCAAAAGGGCAAAGAGACGGAGAACGACCTTCTTTCCCTGTATGCGGAGCTGAAAGTCGCTTCCGCAGATCTTAATATTGCGGTGCGCTGCATAAAAACAGGGAAGGACAGGAGCTTTGTAGAACGGGCACTTGCAAGGTGCGATAGTCTGGATTTTTATAAGTTAACGGATGCAATCATGGATGGGGAAGAAGCACTTTACCGGTATTTAGAAACAACGGAATATGCCGATGCCGCCCTGGCATTAAAAACCTCCTCCTCTGCTTTTGAACGCTGGTTTGACGATTTGATCATGCATCGTATCCAACCGCAGAAGTATAATCCGTTTACCCTTTCCCCGTTAGCTGCCTATATACTGGCAAGAGAAAATGAAATTAAAACGGTTCGTATTCTGCTTTCCGGCAAGCGTAATAATATTTCGGATAAAGCGATCCGGGAAAGGTTAAGGGAAATGTATGTATAAGATAGCTGTTTTGGGTGATCGTGACAGTATCTATGGATATGCTGCCCTGGGACTCGATACGTATCCGGTAAGCAACCGGGAGGAAGCTGCAAAAACCTTAAAAAAGTTGGCCGAAGGCAGGTATGCTATTATCTACATTACAGAGGCATGGCAGGCGCAGCTTCAAGCGGAGATCGACCATTACGTGACCGAGCAGTTGCCGGCAATTATCCCGATACCCGGGGTATCTGGTAATACGGGCAGGGGAATGTATAACGTGAAGAAATCAGTAGAGCGTGCAGTAGGCTCGGACATTATATTTAATAACGATAATTAAAAAAGCAGGTTATCAAGAAAGGGCATGGTATTAAAATGAGCAAAGGCACCATTAAGAAGGTCGCCGGTCCGCTGGTAGTAGCGGAAGGCATGCGCAATGCCAACATGTTTGACGTTGTGCGTGTCAGTAAGCAGAGGCTGATCGGTGAAATTATAGAAATCCATGGTGATCAGGCCTCGATTCAGGTTTATGAAGAAACTGCCGGATTAGGGCCCGGGGAGCCGGTGGAATCAACCGGTGCGCCGTTAAGCGTTGAATTAGGACCTGGGCTGATCGGAAGTATCTTTGATGGAATTCAGAGACCGCTGGTCGATATCATGGAAGCAACCGGTACGAATCTTAAGAGAGGGGTGGAGATTCCCTCCTTAAGCAGAGATAAAAAATGGGAATTTATACCGGTTGCGAAAGCAGGAGAACAGGTGGAAGCTGGGGACATTATCGGAACCGTGGCAGAAACCGATATTGTAACGCAGAAAATTATGGTTCCGAACGGAGTTTCCGGTACCATCCAGTCCATAAAAGCAGGAGAGTATACCGTTGCCGATACCGTTGCGGTAATCGAGACGGCAGATGGTACAAAGGAAAAGATTACGTTGATGCAGAAATGGCCGGTACGTATCGGAAGACCGTATAGGCAGAAATTATCTCCGGATAAACCGCTTATTACGGGACAGAGAGTTATCGATACCTTATTCCCGATTGCCAAAGGCGGTGTGGCTGCGGTGCCGGGACCTTTCGGAAGCGGTAAGACCGTCGTGCAGCATCAGCTGGCTAAATGGGCAGAAGCGGATATC
>SVEA01000080.1 GCA_015057615.1 Lachnospiraceae bacterium
ATTTTAGAATTTTCAGGGTTGTTTCACTGTTCAATTATCAAGGTTCTTGTTCCATCAATGTAACATTACATCGATGTTTGTTGATTACCGTCAACTTTTTTAGTATAACACATTTTGTTGTATTATGTCAACCACTTTTTACTACTTTTTTTATTTCTTTTTCTTTTTTTCGTGGCCGCTCATCAACGGTAGATTTTTATTTTACAATCTCTATCGAAAAATGTCAAGTAATATTTTAAGGATTTACCTATTTAACTGCGCCAGCTCAATATCGCTCAAATCTTCGGCATCAATGTCTATTGTATGCAGCGCTCTCCGCTTACGTCTTGCTTCCTCGGAGGATTCCATAATGAAGTCTTTTATCCTGCTTGCATTCTTAATGTGATATAGCGTCAATTCCGGATGCGTCGTGTCTCCCGTATAGCAGGTTATTGTTCCTAGCTGAAATAGCCGTTCCACCAAGCTTCGGGTCAATCTCACATCCTGAATTTTATACATATAGGCATCATCTTCCGTAATGCTTAGAAAGCCAGAAGTAATTGTAAGCTTTTCCTCCGAAATTGCATATTTCGTAAAGCTTAACGGCAAGCCAAAGAATTTTGAACGTTTTCTTTCTATAAACTCCATACCCCTTACCCCTTTACCATGGTCTATTTGTTTCATTAATCAAATTATAAGCACCGACAAGTACTGCGTTTTATTACTTCATCGGTATGTTCACTGCCTTATCCTCATTCGTAACAGTCAAGCTCACAGCGGATATTTCTTCCTTCGGTATCTCAAATACAAGAATTACCTCTTCTGTCTTCTGACCATCGATGGGAATATTAATGTACTGTAGATCATTTTCCAATAAGGTCAGCAGAGGAACATAGGTCCTTTCTTCATTGACCTTTAATTCGAAGCGATTCCCTGTCTTAATTAAATTCAATGATTTCGTATCGTTTGATGTATTAACGGCATCAAATAAAACAGCCAGTAATTGATCTCCTTCCCTTGGTGTTAAGGAGAAATAGGTAGCTGAGGTATCCTCCGGATAGTTTATGTATAGCTGATATCCTTTGTACTGTATGTCAAAATCTTTTGCGCTAATTACCTGTGACAAAGTGTACTCTTTTTCTCCATGCAGCTCGACTGTGTCTTCCTTATTCTCCTTCTTATCTTCCTTGGTATCATTGCTTGGTATCGAAGCATCCCCGGTATGCGTATCCGTCCCGGCAGGAAACACTTCTTTTTCCAGCGCTTCTTCCGGCAAAAGTAATGCCGTATCTTGATAATTATGGTCGTATTTTAATAGCAATGCAGCCATATTCTCCGCTACGATATCCGTTTCCACCTCGGTTAAACGATATGTGGAAGCACACCCTGTTAAAGATAAAACACATACTACACCAATCACCAAGCTCAATTTTCTCATTTGTAATAGCCCCCGATCTTTTCCTTATGTTATATGATATGAGTGTCAAAAGCCTTCTTAACAAATCGTCTTCCTCAATTTGCACAAGCAAGGTAAAACCGGGGTAATAGGAAACAATATTTTAATGCGCAACTGTTTGAAGTCGTTGGCACGCACCATTACGTACTTCAACCCAAGTATTGCGTTTTGCGCAATGCTTTGTGGAACTGCGTGTTGCGAATGAAATATGTTTCATGTTACTTATCCATGCATAAATTGTGTAAATTGATGAAGTTAGTTTTATAAATCGGCTTTTGACGCCTTAATCGTTATATATATTAAAATTACTGAATCCGAAGTTCTACAACTCCCATATTATCACTAATTGCTTTTTTCGGCAACTAAAAAAGTAATTTGACTGGGAACCATTTGACAAGCGAATTTTTACAAAGGAAACGCCCCGCTCTCGCATCAGCCTGCAAGGTTCGGGGCGTTTGAATATCAATAAGTGTACCGGCCTAACGATTCTGTTTTATGCCTTGGTATCGAGTTCAAACCAGAACTCAACTCCAACCTGCCGGTTGATAACTCCGCAGTCTCGGTTTAAGCTGTTCATTATAGCCTTAACGATCGACAAACCGATACCGCTTCCGCCATATTCCCGTGTTCTGGCTTTATCTACTTTATAGAATTTGATCCAAATCTTATCCAGCTCTTCCTCCGGAATATTTTCTCCGGTATTAAATACGGCAACACGGACAACATCATTATGCCGAATTAATTTTATTTCAATAATTTTTGCACCGGAGGCATGATTTAGCGCATTGCTGATATAATTTGTAACGACCTGCTCGATCAAGAACTCATCCGCCCATACATAGACTGGCTCTTTCTGATCGAAATGCAGAACAACCTCCTTCTGTTTAAATAAGATCTCTGCAGATTCCAAAACCGATCTTATCAACTCCACAATATCAAATCGTTCAAAGTTTACTTGATTATTTCCAAACTCTAATTCATTAAGACTTAAAAGCTTTTTCAGCATTTTATCCATCTTACCAGCCTCATCTATAATGACTTCACAATAGAAATTGCGGCTTTCCTCATCCTCATTAATGTTCTCATTTAAGCCTTCTGCATACCCCTGGATCAAAGCGAGAGGCGTTTTTAGCTCATGGGATACATTGGATAGGAATTCCTTTCGCATCTCATCGATTTCTGTTTTCTTTTGAATATCACTCATCAATTCGTTATTCGCCTGCTTTAATTCCGATATGGTACTTTGCAGCCGATCGGAAAGGCTGTTAATGCTTTCCCCCAAGACGCCGATCTCATCCTTTGTTCTTACATTATATTTAATATTGAAGTTTAAGTTCGACATTTGTTCTGCAATATCCGCAAGGTCTAGGATCGGCTGGGTAAATTTCTTACTTATAATCAGCATAATGATGGTGCCTAAAAAAGCTGCGATAACACCAATATAGGCAAGAAACTTATTGGAAATGGTTACACTTTCCTCAATACTCTCATAGTTGGTCCGCATGATAATATATTTATCATCCTCCAGAGTACCGAACAAATCAATAAAGTTTGCCTCTCTCTGCTCATCAAACAAGCTGTAAACGCCATAGTTTTCCGTTTTATGAAGAAGCGTCCGGTTTCTCATATAGGGATTCGTTCCATTAAAGATGTATCCCTGCAGCAATACTCGCATTTGCTTTACTTGCCGTTCACTCATATTAAAGGCAATCCCGTAATTTACGCCCGGCACATAGTAGTTAATATAGATATAGGTACTCACCCCGTACTTTGTGGATATTTTCTCTATTTTAAGGATGTCCTCATCCGACAGAGCATCCTCCTCTTCCGTTTTATATACGGCATTGATCTCCTGATAAGCATCATCAAGGATTGCATACTTACTATATAAATAGTAGTTTGACAGAAAGCTGTGATTAATAAACCAGGTCAAAAAGATCGTAATGACAATTAAGGCTGTTAGTAAAAACGTTATCTTCAACCGAATGGAATGCTTCATTTCTAACCTCATTTCTGCGTGGCTTTTTGCGCATCATTCTTATCCTCTAACGCCCATGCTCTCTTTGGGCACAAATTCTGAAAAATAGATGTTTTTTTACAAGACGATTCACTCTTCTACTTCGAATTTATATCCTAAGCCCCAGATTGTTTTAATATAGTTTCCTTTCGCCCCCATCTTGCTTCTAAGTTTTTTAACATGGGTATCAATCGTTCTTGCATCCCCAAAGTAATCGTAATTCCATACGTTATTTAATATTTTCTCACGGGATAAGGCAACCCCCTGGTTTGTTACAAAATAAGTCAGCAGTTCGAATTCCTTAAAGCTTAAATCGATAGCCTTGTCATCTATCTTAACCTGATGAGCAGCTTTATCCAGTTCAATACCGCCGATATTTATGACCTCTTCTCCCGAAGCTACCGTTCTGCGCAGTACTGCTTCCACCCTTGCAACCAGAATTTTAGGACTGAACGGCTTCGAGATGTATTCATCCACGCCCAGATCAAAGCCCTGTAGCTCATCCTTTTCGGATCCTTTCGCAGTAAGCATTATGATCGGTACTTCGGAAAATTGCCGTATCTCCCGGCACACCTGCCAGCCATCCATTTTCGGCATCATTACATCCAAAATAATCAGTGCAATATCCTTTTTTGAAAAAAAGATATCCACTGCCTGCTCTCCGTTCTCTGCCTCTATTACCTCATAGTTTTTGCGGGTTAAAAAGTCTTTCACAAGTTTTCTCATTCTGCTCTCGTCATCCACTACCAATATTTTAAGCTTGTCCATATGGCACCTCCATGCTAACAGTGTGATTTTTAAGACACGGATAACTTTCATAATTGGGGATAGTATAGCATGAAACTATGATAAATCTGTGAATTTATGACTCTGCATCGCTTCCATGCTGATGTTTTTTCACTCTAAATCCCATGCTTTTTATGGCCCACAATTCTTTTGCAAGACTATTCATACTCAAAAGAATATCCTACCATAAATTAATCAGAATCATTGCCGCTATAATGATACTCATGAAAATATTAATAATCCTTGAATTTCTATGCCGAATTCGATATTCCTCCGCTAATTTTTGATATTTGCTATTTTTATCCGGTTGTATCACCGAGTTCGAAGACCGCCCGCCCACCCGGATCCACGGAATCGTATCCGGTGTACGGATGCCTCCGTTAAGTACTTTATTTTGCAGCTCCTTTAAAAATTCATAGCCTATGATCGATTGAAAGGTCTGTTTATCGGCCAATTTATAGTAGAGCTTTGTTACTTTATTAAGATCCTCCAGATCTGTTTTTGTCCGGATATAGTCAACGGATTCTGCTTCACGCTTTGCCTCCCGATATTCTTCCGGATCCGTAAAGGAGTATCCCTGTAATTTATATTCCATTTCTTTCATTGTTTCCTCGCATTCCACCACCAAGCGGCCACATAAAATATAATGAAAGAAGCCGCTTTCAGGTTCTTTCCGAGTGAAAGTGATTTATATTTCACTTTTTCCTCTTGTAGAATAAGTTTAGTTTTCCTCCTGCGGATACTTCAACCCCCATTGACCGCGAATCTGATCCATTATTTTCATAACCTCTAGGGTACTGCTTAGAGGATGAGTATCACTTTCTGTTTCGCCTTCTCGCAGGCATCGGTTCACTTCCTCCGCCTCATATTCATAACCGTTTTTCTTATGCGGAAGATAATATGTCTCCACCAGCTGTCCATTGGTATCATAGCGTTCTACCTTATCCGCTTTCCAGAAGTTCGGAACAAAGATCCTGCCCCGATCCCCGATGATCAGCGCATCGTTGCCGGTATCTGCCGACACGGCGGAACTTATATCTGCCAGAATCCCACCCGGAAACCGTAACGAAATCACATTCTGTTCATCCACATGGCTCCTTCCGATTACTGCACTACTTACAACCTGCTCCGGAAGCTCCTCCAGTAGATAGACGACATAGGCAATCGGATAGACTCCTACATCCAGCAGCGCTCCGCCGGCGGTATCTGGATTATAGATACGGCTGCTTCCATCAAATGCAGCGGAGTATCCGAACGAGGAACGTATATGCCTTAACTCTCCTATTTTCTTCTCTGCAAGCCAGGACTTTACTACGGCAGTTACCGGAAGAAATTTTGTCCACATCGCTTCCATCAGAAAAACATTCTGTTTTTTCGCCAGGGACATCAAATACTCAGTCTCCGCATAGTTTATGGTTAATGGTTTTTCGCATAAAACTGCTTTTTTGTTGGTCAGGCAAAGAGCGGAGTTCATTTTGTGCTCCGTATGAGGGGTAGCGATATAGACTACATCAATCGCAGGGTCCCTCGCCAGCTCCTCATAGCTGCCATAAGCCTTTTTTATCTGAAAGCGCTCTGCAAATTCTTCCGCCCGCGTCAGATCTCTTGAAGCGATTGCCGTTAATTTGGTATACTCCATAGACTTTAAAGCAGCGGCAAAAGTAGAAGCAATCCTTCCGGCTCCAATAATTCCCCATCTAATCGTTTTCATGATGTTCTCCTTCCCAAATTATTCTCCACGTAAGAATAAAAACTTTTTCCGAATGTTTATGTAAGGTTTAGAAAACTCTTCCTATATCAATTCAGGAAAAATGAGTTAAATTATAGCAGATTTTCCTCGAAACTAAATTTATTTTACTATCGAAGCAGGTAAAAATCAAGCATACCGGCGAACTCTGGTAGAAAAGAGTTTGCCTTGGCAAACTCTCGCGCCAGCACGTTCTGCCGCAGGCAGATAAATACCTTACGCGCGAGTGCGTCATCCCAATGCGAACTAGGTTCGCATTGAGGTTTTTTGTCGAATAGGATGTAATTTCCTATACGATAAAAAAGGAAACGCACAAATGAATCCTGCAATCAAATCAATTCATTTATGCGTTACGTATCCTTACCTGTTAAAGGTTATGCATTTGTTTCTTCGGGAATGGCAATATATTCATAATTATCACCCACAACCCGATACCCGACTTTTTCATATGCCCTGGCGGAAACCGGGTTCTTCTTATCAACAAAGAGGGAGCAGAAGGCATAGCCCTCCTCCAAAAGTTCCTTACTTAAATAATATATATTCGAAGCCGCATATCCCTTCCCCCTGAATTCCTCCGGCGTAAACAGATAGGTTATGGCGATCCCGTGCACCAGCTCTCTAGCTGCTGCTGCCATGGATACGATATTCTGCTCCGCATTTTCATAGACATAGATCCTACCTTCTTTTATCAGCTGATCTGCTTTCTTTAAGGCAGCCTCATAATCCATTTCACTGTCCAAAGCTTCGATATGATATTGAATCATCCAATCGGTGATCATCTTATCTTCGTACGATGTTGCGAGCCGATGCAGTCCTTCGACCACTTTGATATCATTGACCTCACGGATTTCCATGATATCCACACCCATCTTAAGGGCAAAGGTACACGGTATCCGCTTCTTATATTGCTCCATAAATTCCTGGCATATATCATATCTGGCATTGATACCGCTGATAACGATATGATTGTTCCCCAGATATTCCGCCAAAATGGATACTGCCTCGCTTAAATCTTCCTGTACAGCTGAATAAATCGCTAATTTATACGGAGCCACATTACAAAAGTACAGCCAGTTCTTCTCCTCCTCCTGTACAGTTCCAAACAAACAACTCCTGCAGCCAATTACCGTAAGATTTTGATATGCATTATAAAGGATCAACTGGCTTACCGCTTCCTGTTCTAGTAAAGTAGCCTCATTATCATCTAAAAATGCCTGCGCATTATTATATTCCTTGACAATCATAATTCTCCTTCTTTCCCTAAAAGAAAATATCTCTATCACTAATTTTCCCTAAATACTCCCTATTTAAACTTAAGATAATTTTTCTTTTCCCTATTATACTCTGTAAGTCCATAATTTAGCAACCCAAATATGAAAGAAAGAGTTTCGCTTTCGAAACTCTAGCGCGAGCGCAGCCAGCTTCGCTGGACACACTCCTATTCAGTAATAAAGCTGCCGCAGGCAGCCTTATGGAACAATTATTATCACTTTCTTCCTATTATAGTTACAAAATCAGTGCCCTTTTTTCTTTTTCACAAGAAGCACCACTCCACCGAGGATCACAGAACCGCCTGCGATAAGTAATATGGTGACGGGTCCGGAAATGCCCTCTGCTTCTTCCGAAAAATTTGCCACTACAGCCAGATCAGAGGATTTGTCCGGAGCAGAGATTACTTCTGCCTCTTTCCCATCTTCCGCGGTCGCGGACTGCCCTTCAAATTCCTCTTCTTCCTTCACAGCACTGTCGGCTGCTTTCAAGGTATCCCCTTCCTCTGCCGGCAGGGATTCAACTTGAATTTCTAACTTCTGATCCGCCGTCGCTTGACCGTTCCCTTCTCTTTCCGGTTCTTCGGAGCTGGCGACCGGTGTATCCGACGCATCTGGTTCGTTCTCCATTCCCTTATTCGAAGACGCTGTATCGGCAGGGAAGGTATCCGAAGTATTGGCATTGTCCTTCTCTGTTGTGACCGTATCCAATGCTGCTTCCTCGCTTTCAGCTACTTTCACAATATCCTTTCCGAAAATCTTATACAGATAATTTGCATTTTCCTTATTATACGGGTGAATACCGATTTCCACAAAGGTATCTGCCACCCCGGTATAAATCACCTCGAATCCTGCCTTCTTTATCTCCTCGGTATGATCTGCAAATACATACCGATCAATTTCTGCTTGCTTTTCCAATAAGGGATCGGTTTCGTCTGCTTCCGCTTTCCCAGAGGAAGGTAAGCTTCCTCCGCCCGTCCTCGCAAACGCCGTCCCTGTAAACAATACGGACAGACATAGTCCCAATGCAAAAGCTTTTAATATTTTTCTCCCAGCCATAGAAATTCCTCCTGCTTCCTCCGATTCATTGATATTTTTGCTGTCTAAAGAAATAATGTTACAATCATTAGACGCAGATATAAATGGCACCGTTCCCAATGACAGGAATATTATCAGAGGTAATTTATTACAGGCGATAGAATAGTTGACAAGTTCCTTCGTTAAGCTATAATCATACTTGGATATATCACGAATCATATAATAATTTGCAACTTTCCTGGCAATGTATGGTATGATTTCGCTGTTTTATCAGGGACAGTTAAGCTGTCAATTACGAATCGTATAATAGGGAGGCTTCTTAAGTGGAAAGCGAAAATAAGGTTTCAAATTGGTTGAAGGAATATGCTTTGATTACATTAGGCGTATTGCTGGTGGTTACGGGGGTGTACTTTTTTAAATTTCCAAATAATTTTTCTATCGGCGGTGTTACCGGTATCGCGATCCTGCTCAGCACTTTATCAAATGGTGCGGTCAGTTCCGGAACGATCGTTTTAATTATTAACATGATCCTGTTGGTCATCGGCTATATCGTACTCGGTAAAAGCTTTGGCAACCGTACCGTATATGGAAGCGTCTTAATGTCGCTGTCCCTGCGTCTTCTTGAAGTAATTGTTCCGATGAGCGGCCCCTTAACGAAGCAGCCTGCACTTGAATTAGCATTTGCAGTTATCCTTCCTTCAATCGGATCTGCTATTCTTTTTAACATAGGAGCATCGACCGGCGGGACAGATATCATTGCCATGCTGTTGAAAAAATATACCAATCTGGATATCGGGCGTTCCTTGCTGCTGTCTGACTCTCTCATGACTACGGCAACTTTTCTGGTATTTGATGTACAGACTGCTTTATTTTCTATCCTCGGATTGTTTCTAAAATCAACCTTAGTAGACAGTGTTATTGAAAACCTGAATCTAAATAAATACTTTACGATTGTATGTGAAAATCCAAAGCCGATCTGTGAATACATCTTAAAATCATTGCATCGAAGCGCCACTATTTATGATGCAAAGGGTGCTTTCTCAGACAAGGAGAAGAAAATCATTTTAACCGTCATGAATCGTGCACAGGCAATTAATTTACGAAAATACATCCGGCAAAATGATTCTTCCGCTTTTATTTTCATCACAAATACAAGCGAAATTATCGGACGTGGTTTTCGTCAGCTGTAACCGTTCCTTAACTTTGCAGTAAAGGAGTATCGCCATAGCCTGATGGGTGAGCAAAATTCTTTTCGTCGTATAGGAATTGCGTCCCATACGGTAACGCCCCGCTAAGGATGCGTACTCGCGCAAGGTATTTATCTGCCTGCGGCAGAACGCGCTCGGCGCGAGAGTTTGCCTTGGCAAACTCTTTGTTATATCCGGAGGTATATGGAAAGTTCCTTATTTCATAAAAAGATCGTTTTCCTCATATGATATAAAAAACGATAGCGATTCATTTACGGGAGGAATAATGGACTTTCAACAGAGTAAAACCTTTCAAAATATACAAGATGCTTTTTCTTGGAAATTAAATTCTTCCGCCTTGTATTCTTTATATGCTGACAGAGCAAGACAAGAGGACTATATAGAAATCGCCAATTTATTTGATGTTACTTCCAAAAATGAAAGAGAGCATGCAAGAATATGGTGGCGGCAGTTAAACGGAGGGGAACTGCCAACGACTGTGGAAAATCTGCAGAACAGCATACTGGTAGAAGAAGAAATCGGCAATAATCTTTACCGGTATTATGCACAAACCGCACTGGAAGAAGGTTATAATGACATTTCTGCCTTATTCAGCGGTATTGCCAATATTGATCTAAATCACGGTCTTGACTTCCGGGTCCAATATGAAGAATTGCAAAAAGGAGATTATTTTTGCAGACCAACCATGCATCTATGGATATGCATGCAATGCGGCAATATTCTCAGCGGTGATTGTGCACCGGAGCGCTGCCCGGTATGTGGCTTCCCGCAGGGATATTATAGGATCTATTCCGAAACTTAATTATCGTTGGACAAAATAAAAAATCGGTCGTAAGCAACGGTTACCTAACTTCTCCATATGGAACCACTGCTTCGCCTCCGATTTTTATATTTTCCATGAATAGAAATCGGGCTTTTATATATTCATACAATATCCGTCCTACGCTTCATAGATCACATAGCATATCGCTAAAGTTCTAACTGCAGGTATCTCGTAGCTTATTCGTTAATGTTCTAACACTGTAGGTATCTCATAGCATATTCGTCGAAGGTAAGCCCTGATGCATGAACCGCTTCGGCGCATTCCCTTCCAATATACCGGAAATGCCAAGGCTCATAGGAATATCCGGTAACCGCTTCTTTTCCCTTGGGATACCGAAGGATATATCCGAAATAATGGGAGTTAGCCGCCAGCCAGATACCTGCCGGTGTTAATGCAAAGGTCTCCTCTAGGTCATTGATATCAACTGCCAGTCCGGTCTGATGCTCACTATATCCTGGCCTGGCCGATACTTTATCCCTTTCTTGTTGATATTCCTCCATCGAGGTATCCGGTGTCTTATACCTTAGATAAACCTCTTCCTGGTATTCATAGCTTCGAAAGGCTGAAATCGCCTGAAGAAGGATTCCTTCCTCTCTTGCAGCCCTGCCCATCTCTTCCAATGCTTTCGCCGCCTCTCTGCGAAGGAGAAGCTCATCTGCATTAAAATCCGGATGAATCTGCTCCAAATCCTTTGGAACATAATTCTTCGGAAGCGGATGATATTTATTCACCAAAACTGTCAAGCAATCCGGATCATAAACCGGAGTACTGTTCGTATAAAAATCATGGTCGAGACCGATGTTCACATAGGTAATAACCTCTTCCCAGGTGTATTGCTCCATCCTTTCCTTCATTTGATAGTAACGCGGTACCTTGCATGGGTCAAAGTAAGGCAGCAGCTGATACTCGGCTTCCAGACCCTGGTCTCCTCTTTGCTCCTCTTTCATGCGCTTTCCAGCTCCTTTCTAATCACAATACATAATTTGAGTGGCAAAAGCCTTCCTAACAAATCGTCTTCTTCAATCCAAGCACTGGCGCTTTTACAGTGCTTTGTGGAACAACGTGTTGCGAATGAAATATGTTTCAAATGACTTATCAATGCATAAATTGTGCAAATTGATGCAGTTAATATTATAAATCGGCTTTTGACACTAAATTAATACATCTATAGAAATATAATAGAAAGGATGCAAATATATTCACAAATTATAAAAAGCAAAATATACCTGCATCCCATCTAATCTAATCTTGTGCGTATTTTATTTTACAAATTGAAACCACTTTAAATCAAATTTACTTCCCGGTAGAAAGACCAGTGCCACCTTCTGATTTGCTTCTACACTGTTAAGTGTAAATTTCTTCTCCGTATATTCTTCCGAATAAGGGAATTCAACAATTTGGTTGACGTCACCATTCTCTCCGTGGAAACGAACATGAATGGTATTTCTGTCAATACGGGAACGCCCACAGATCACAATTTTATGAAAGCCTTCGCTAAAGTTCATATTCTCATATTCTAATACCACATTATTACCAATCTGTTCGACTGCATCCTCCGTTATCTGAAAGGAATCACCGAAAATTCTGGTATTATCCTTCGCCGACAGTCTCTCATATGCCTTTTCAAGCTTCGTAAACCGGAAGCCTTTCAAATGGATCTTTTCCTTTAGCACGAAGCAGATGGTTGTAATCCCTTTTATCCTCCGGGATAGTTTAAATGTGTTCTCCTGATAGGTATTCCATCTTGCCGGCGCCTGATAATGTACCACATCAATCCGGGAGCTTCCCTCTTCCTCCAGCATGCCCTCCCAGATTTCAATCGGAAGCGGATCGCTGCTGTTATAGAAGACCGACATGGTAATTTCATCGGAACCAAATTCTCCAAAATCAATGTTTCGAAAACCAATATGGCTTTCTCCATCCCGCAGTGTGGCTACGCCGCGTTCATTTCCGTTGCCAAGCTCGCAGTTGCTTGCATTATACAGTCCTCCGGAGATGAAATCCAATGCGTTTAAGTTAACATTTCCTAAGCCGGTAGCCCCGAATTCCAGCTCGGATATAATTTCCATTCGAGGTTGTCCGTTTGCTGCGGAGCAGCGTAATCGGAAAGCACCATCTCCCTTAGCTGTAATCACCGCTTCGTTATCCTGCACCTTGATCTCTGCAAGATTGGTGTCAATCCCCAGAGAATTAATCACTCTCCATTCCAGATCACGATAGGTCGCATCGGTAGGATAGATCTCTGCCGTAACGGTAGTGGAAACTGCATTTACGTCAAACTGTCTCACGCCATGATTGATCAGATTGATCTTGCGAATTGGGATTTCGTCCTTCGGATCGGATTTTGTATTCTCTGTTAAAGTGGTTGATACCCCTTCTATGATCTTTCCTTGAACCGCCTTTAATAGAAGCTCGCTTTCCTTCAGCCCCTTGGAAACAGCGCGAACCCGAATATCACCTTCCTCAAACTTTGCTGCAATGATTGCCAGAAGTTTTCCGCTGAACAACCTCTTGCTGGTTCCCTTATACGAATCATAATCGGTACTGCTGCCGTTATCCAGGCCAACAAGGCGGCCGGCACCACTTACCTCCACCTCGATCCGATTATTTGCATTCGCTACATAATTCCCCTGCGTATCTTCAGAAGAGATCGTTACAAAGATGAGATCCTGTCCGTCTGCTTTTAACTCGGTTTTATCCGCTTCCATTTTTAGTACTGTCGCATCGCCAAAGGAGCGCTGTTCGTCGACAGCAATCACCTGATCATTTTCATCATAAGCAACCGCTTTTAAGATACCCTTTTGATAAGGGATCTGCCAGTCACCGCCAAATTTCTTACCGTGCCCGTGATCGATTTCAACGGCACCAAGCGATTCCCCGTTAAAAAGAAGTTCTATCTTTGGTGCATTCGAGAACACGCGGACGTCAATCAACTGCCCTTCGTTAAAATCCCAGTAAGGCAGGATGTGAATCATCGGCTTCTTCCTATAATCCGTCCAGGCTGACTGATAGATGTAGAAGGAATCCTTTGCAAATCCGGCGGTATCAATCTGTCCGAAATAGGAATTCTTCGTCGAATACGGTGTGGGCTCACCGATATAGTCAAAGCCGGTCCAGATAAATTGTCCCAGGCAGAACTTTGCATCCCGATCATCGGTAATGCAGCGCTGTGTCCCCTTCGCACCCCAGCTGGTGGTACAGTTTCCTAAGGAGGAGCATTGCTCATCATCGTTTGCAAGCATGGACTGGCTCAGCGGAAAATGATAAATGCCGCGGCTCTGAACGGTGGACGCTGTCTCACTTCCATAGATAATCCAGTTCGGATATTTCTTATGATGCGCATCATAGAGATATTCCGCATAATTATAGCCTACCACTTCCACCTCTTCTGCCGCTTTCTGAGTATTCTCCCAAGGCATATAGTTGGAGCCGAAAGTCACCAGACCATTCTTCTTTGGATCATACTGTTCCACTAATTTCCGAAGTATTCCTGCTACTTCACGGCCACGCTCCCCGGCATGGGTATCGTAGATCTCGTTACCGATGCTCCACATAATAATACTTGGGTGGTTTCTATCTCTTTTAATCCAGCTTGCCACATCCTTCTCGTGCCATTCTGGAAAGAATCTCGCATAATCATACTCCGTCTTAGAACGTTCCCACATATCGAATGCCTCGGAAACGATCAGGATTCCCATCTCATCCGCCAACTCCATCATTTCAACCGCAGGCATATTGTGAGAGGTACGCACTGCATTAATTCCCATTTCCTTCAGCACGACCAGCTGACGGCGCAGCGCGGTCTTGTTCATCGCCGCACCAAGGGCACCAAGATCATGATGCATACATGCTCCGTGAAGCTTTATGTAGGTATCATTTAAGAAAAATCCCTCGTTCTTATCAAATCGAATTGTTCGAAAGCCGAAATTTTGCTTGATCTCATCGATTACAGTACCGTTTTCCACAATCTCTGTTTTCAGCGTGTACAGATAGGTATGTTCCAAACTCCAGAGGATCGGATCCTTTACCTGTAAGCACTGCGATGCCTTATGGATTCCCAAGGAATCCGTGTCCTGCTTCTGCATTTTAATAAGCATGCCCTTCTTCGCAACCTGCAAACTTTGGGCCGCAGGCTCAAATTTGCGTGCGAAAGATTTATCTTTCACACTATTCTCAACTACACCGACAACCTGACCGTCTCTATTAAGGATCGTCTGCCGCACAATTTCTTTCTTTCCATCGGAGGCTAAAACAACTTCCGTATCCACCTCTACCTTCCAGTGCTCCCCATCCTGCTTCGCAGAGATATAGATTCCATCGGTAACGATATGGGTAAGCGGCGCCATCTTCATCCATACCTTCCGATAGATTCCGGCACCGGAATACCAGCGGGAATTCGGGGACTGATGAATTACCTGAACCATAATTTCATTCTCCCCTACTCTTAACAGCTTTGTAATGTCAAATTCAAAACTTGAGTAGCCGTATTTCCACTCTCCGGCAGTAACACCGTTAACATAAACCGTGGTATTCATATACACGCCTTCAAAACAGATACTGTAAACCTTCTGATCGACCGAATCCATGGTAAATGCCTTTCGATACCAGCCTTCCCCGGTCTCATAAAGATTCTTGGCATCGTAGATAAGCCAGTCATGGGGGATCTCCACCTCGGTCCAATGGACGTCACTCGCATTCATATCTTCGAGCTTTGTTCCGATTGCCCGCTTCGTAAATTGCCAACCGTCATTAAACAATTGCTTTCTTCGCATCACAATACCTCGCACTTCTATTTTGACCTGCCGGTTCAAGAAAATTGTCGAACCGATCTATATCCAATCTAACCTATAGGGACCAAAAATTCAATAGTTAGTTTTATGATTAAACCAATTCGGCGTACTCCTGCAAATATTAATTAATGTTTTTACGCCTTTGAGCCAATTCGGATGCGAAGTATCTACGGCAATCGATAAGGGGTAGCTTTCCCACTTTTCTGTCAGCTTTACGTGATCCATTAATGATTTCCATATGCCGAAATGATGATCATAACGATAAAACCCCGCCGATATCCGTTCTTGCATAAAGAATATTCTTCTCAGCTGGATGAAAGCAAAAACCCGTAACAAATCCGCCGCCGGGAACCGAAGCATGCCGATATTCATACGGTATATATAATTTGTTTTTTGTTACTATCATATCTTTCCTCATTTCCGTGCTGCTTCTTGCATTCCTTTTCTTAATTATTCCCGGATCAGTTGATATACATAATTGATTCCCGGTGCAAGACGAAGGCGAATAACGAAATCCTCGTTCTCTTTCTGTGCTTTTACCGTATTTCCATTCACCAGATCCTTGACAGCGTTATATCCCTTCTTTAAACTTATGCTTACTTCATCATACCAGGGCTGGAAGGAGTGAATCGCAAAGTAATCGTTATCGTATTGGAATAGAGCCACTTTAGAATAAGAATCAAATACTACCGGGCTATTCTTTTGGAATACCTGCCGAATGGGAAGCAATATCTTTCTTGGCAGGTGATACAAATCACCATAATCCTCAGGAATGGTCAAAATATATAGGCGTCCCTTGCTAAATTGCGTTTTAAGGAGTAATGGGAAGCTGTTATCTTCTCCGAAGCCGGCGATTATTTCCCAGGTATCATTCGTCTTAAATTCCAGCTGAGGAATTACTATTGCTTTGGATGACTCCTCACGGCCGCCAAAACAGATACCGCCGTCATTCGAATATGCAAAGCTATCCACAATCGCTTTACGGTCCGTATAATTTACATTGCAGAGAACCTGCTGGAACCCAAGCTTAGTTGCTTCCTTTACGAAGCCGGAGGTCACAATAACATCAGCACCTTTTCTTAAGCTGTCCGTTATCTTCGTAAGGATCTCCTGATCCATTGCTGCACTTTCCGTTAGGAAGATGGATTTTGCCTCCCTCGGATACTCCGGATATGGTTCCAGTGGAATTCCAAGCATACCAACATAATTATGCAGGAAGTCTTCGCCACGGCTGTGGTACGGCAGATAGCAGGCAGTTCCTGCTGGAGTTCCCAATTTATCCAGATAGGTATCCATATCCATAAAGATCTGTCCGTTTACCGGTACACAGAGGGAGAATTCGGAATGCAGTAAGGATCCAAGGGAGAACATCATTGCTTCCTTCGCTTTGGCAAATAAGGTCAGATAAGCCTGCTCTGCATAGGAAGTCAGGTTATAGGAGCATTCATACGGGTCATACCATCCTCCGCCATTACGGCCGGGTGCAACGTTTTCTATGTAGCGCATATTAAAATAACTTAGATACTTTGGTAAATGCTGCTGCGTATACATTGGATTTCTCGTCTCCGTACCGGTATAAACACCATCAAAAATCTTAGGCTCATCCTCTAAATTATATCCAGCATCCTGATAATGCTCATACCAATTCGGATATTTGATGATCATTTTTACCTTTGGATTAACCTTCTTCGCAGGGCGGATAACTACATCCTCAGAGATTTCTCTCATTAAATCAAGGCGAAATCTCCACCAGGTACGATTACCTTTCTCTTTTATACAAGAATCGCATCTGCAATTAGTAAAATAGAAATCATCAAGAATAATCTCGTCAAATAAGGATGCCGTAAATTCAACTACTTCGGTTAACCTCTTACGGGTTGCCTCGCTTGTATAGCAAAGCGGATGAAATCCTCCTTCTCCGTCATCCGGCCCATCCGTAGTTATTCCTCCTGATGTCTCAATTCCTCTTTCCGTAAAGAACGCTATCGCACGCTCCATCTGCTCTCTTTCAATGGTTGTACCATGACGATAGGTTTCCAGATAAACCTTACCAACCTTAATATGTTTCTGTATCCAATCAAATTGTTTGCTGAATTTATCAAAATCAGTAATATCAATTATATTACTTACCGGACAATAAATCGCAGCATTAAAATTCTGATATTTCTCCAACTTGCATACCTCCATAGATCTCATAGTTTATTTTATCTAATAACAGGTATGATATGAGTGTCATAAGTCATATAGCTAACTGAGCATGAATAGGAACAACATATATATATTAAGGTTGGCAAGATCGCCTGACATGACGGCAAGTCAGGTAAGGCAGCCAAATGAACCTATATAAGGCCCTATTCATATCGAAATCTTAAGATGACTTATGAACTCATATCTTCCTATATCTTTATAAGATTAGCCCGACAAAAGCCCTCTTAACAAATCATCTTGAGCAATTTGCACAAACCAAGATAAAACTAAGTAATAGGAAACAATATTTTAATCCGCAACTGTTTGAAGTCGTTGGCACTTAGACCAATGTATTTTGTGGTCTTATGTACCACTACGTACTTCAATCCAAGTACTGCGTTTTATGCAGTGCTTTGTGAGACAGCGTGTTGCGAATGAAATTTTTTTCATATTACTTGTCAACACATAAATTGTGCAAATTGACGAAGTCGAGTTTATAAATTGGCTTTTGTCGCTCATATCTTTATATTGTATGAGGGCTTCCTGGCAAGCAGTGAAGCCCTCATATTTATTATAATTATTGATTATTTGCAGCCTTTGCTTCATTCTCTAGGTTCTTACGAATTTGCGCTTCATTCTGCTGGAAATCAACACATTGCTGATAGCCATAATCATATGCCTTTGTTCTCATTTCTTCAACGATAGAATCAAACTCAGCATCGGTCTTGGCATAGATTGCTCTCCAAGAGAATGTCTTAATTGTTTCTGCTACCTGTTTCCAGATCGTATTTAATTCATCACTCTTCGTAGCAGCAGAGTAAGGTGTACCTACCGCTACAGACAGATGGCCATTCTTTTCTAAATATTCGTTAACATCAAGTGCATCAGCAAAATCTCTCCAGTCCTGCTCAATTTCACTAACCGGCTTAGAAAGATAAGTTTCCCACAGCTTGTAGTCATATGGATCACCATTAGAAGCTTCCGGATTCTTAGAAGCCCAAGCCCATGTCGTATTGTTAATTTTACTTGTACCATCGGTATATTTACCACTGTATCCATTGCTCATTCCGGTATTCTCATCAGCCCTACAATTTTCACCTAACTCTGTTAGATATGGCTTTCCCTCTTCATTGTAATCCCAGATTATACCCTTAGGACCCCATGCCATAGTCAAGGTTCCTTCCGGTGTACTTAACCAGTTAATGATAGCCATGCAAAGTTCAGGATAATCTGTTTTAGCACCAATCGTCCATACACGGTTTTTCCCATAGATATTAAGACCATAAGCTATATTTTTCTGATCCTTAGCAGCAAGAGGCATCATCGCTTTCCCTGCCTCTTTATGTTCAGGTGTGTTATACAGACCACTTCCCATCCAGTCAAAAATATTAAAGAAAGCAGCACCGGTCTGGTATGCTTCACTCATATCATCATAAGTCTGGGTCATGGAGTCAGGATCAAGTAATCCACGTTGATATAAGGTGTTATAGAATTTTAATGCTCTTAAATACATTCCGCCTTCTTTTAAGGCATCCTCGTATTCCTGCGTATTTGCATTATATAAACCAAATCCGAATTCATCATATCCGTATAAAGCACCGGTTGACTTAACAAACATAACCATGTCTCCATCCCAGTCAGGGAATAAAGACACACCATAGGTCTTACCGCCGGTATCCGAAGTGGGTTCAAGCTCAACCATTTTCGCTAATACGTCGACGAAATCTTCTAATGTATTCACTTCCGGATATCCTAACTCTTTATATAAGTCCCAACGAATATCAGGCCGATAGAAGAATGGCTCGTGGTCATCTGCACTTGACCCAATGTCATGGCCAAAACCATATAAGGTTCCGTCCGGAGAGATTCCTTTATTCTTTTCCAGTGCAGTCTGCATGTTTTCCCAGATATAAGAACCATAATCCTGAACTAAATCGTCTTCTTCCCAATCGAATAACATTCCTGCATTGATCGCCTGAACATATTGATCTGAATCGGTACCGAATACTACGATATCACCTAAATTACCGGATTCCATTCTGGTAACGAAGGTACCATCGCCTTCATTGATGATATTCAATACTACGTTGAATTTATCTTTCATAACCTGCGCAAACCAACCGATCTGCTCACCGGAATAGTTTGCTAACTGTGTATAAACATTAAGAGTAACGGTTTCCTTCGGAATAACATCCTCCAGATCCGCTTCTTCTGTTTCTTTCCCTGTATCAGATGATGTTTCTATTTCCTTCTTCTCATCCTTCTTAATACCACATGCTACAAGGGAAAAAGTCAGGATAAGAATAAATAGTACGGATAATAACTTACTAACCTTTTTCATAACTCTACCTCCTTCAATCAATAATATTATGCTATTACGAAGCATCTTCACCCGAACAATACTTTTTGTGCATAGCTATACCTGATTTGAGTGTAATAAGTCATATCATGCCTTACAAGTAATTGCTTTGCCAATTCGTCTTGTATGGAATTCCTTTAAAGTTCCAACCTTAGCCTGGAACGATAAAGACTTAATTCGTCCCCCCTTTAAATAATTATTTGCTCTTATTTGCTCTATGGTTACATAACACCAGGCTGATTATAGAATATCTCATACCGATTTCTTAATAACCTGATTTGTAAGAGCTTAACCTTTTACAGCACCCATCATAATTCCTTTTTCAAAATAACGCTGCATGAAAGGATAAACTAGCAGGATGGGGATAATCGTAAACATCGCAACCGTCAGCTTTAACGATCGCATATTAAGTGTTGATTCAAGCACTGTTTGCGAAACACTTCCGCCGGAATTCATTAAAGCTGATAAGTTGGAAGTACTGTTCATATAAATATACAACCGGTACTGTAATGTATATAATTCCGGTCTGCCTGACATGAGAATCATAGAATCGGTAAAGCTGTTCCAATGGCCGACGGCTCCAAAGATCGCTATCGTTGCTAATATCGGCTTACTTAACGGCCATATGATATGGCGAAACCTTATCATATATCCTGCTCCGTCGATGGAAGCACTTTCCTCCAGATCTGCCGGGATCGATTCTATATACGTCTTTACAAGAATGATATTATACGGCGCTACAATACCCGGTATAATATAGGCCCAAAAATTATTTGTAAGTCCTAACATCGACATATTCAGATACCAGGGAATTAATCCGGCATTAAAATACATTGTTATTACAAAGAAGCGATAGATAAACCTGCGTCCCCACATCTCCTGCTTCGTTACCAGATAACCGATAAATGCGGTTGCAATAACCATAACCGCGGTTCCAAGAACGGTTCTTGCTACAGATACCAATACGGAGGATCCCAGGTTATTCACATTCAATAAGGATATGTAATTTCTAAAATGAATTCCCTTCGGTAACCACATGATCTGTCCGGTGCGAACTAATTCATTATCACTGATTGTATTGATCAGCAGATAGTAAAAAGGGAAAATACAAGCAATCGTAAACAAAGTAAAGAATATGTAGTTTATAATATTAAATGTGATATCTCCTTTGGTTAATTTATAGATATGTCTCTTCCTTGTATGTTTTTTCGATTTTGTATTCATTCCATCCTCTCATTCTGCCGCCAACGGCGGCATATAAATCATATGAAAGAAGCCGCCTGCGGGTTCTTTCCGAGTGAAAGTGTTTTTCTTTCACTCTTCTCTCATTTCTGCGCTGCTTTTTGCACATCATGGAGTTTATGGGTGCCACGCAGACACAAACTCTGTAAGTGAAAGTGATTTTTCCGAGTAAAAGATTTGAAAACCTTTCACTTTTCCTCTTCATAAATAACGCCCATACTTTTTTGGCATAAATTCTGAAGAATAGCTGCTTTTGCTATTCTTGCAGAGCATTGCGTTTAAGCTAGGCTTTAGGCTCGCAGTTTTTTTGCGAGACTATTTACACAATACTCTCGCCGCGAATCAGCTTAGAAATCTTATTAGCTCCCATCAGTAAAGTAACACTGATAAGTGATTTCAGCATACCAACCACCGTTGCGAGCGGGATATTTCCAGAACCGCCTTTGCCAAGGCCCAATATGTATACATAGAGGTCTAAGACTTCAATCGTATCTTTATTTGCCGAGTTCTTAAATACATAGTACTGGTCCATACCATTGGAAAGAATACCTGCTATGGATAGCAGCAGCAGTACGGAAAATGTAGGGAGCAAGCCTGGTATGGTTACATGCCATATCCTTTGGAAACGTCCTGCTCCGTCCACGGTTGCTGCTTCGTAGAGCTGCTGGTCGATTCCGGAGATGCCGGCAATATAGATAATTGCACTCCATCCAAGCCCTTTCCAGGTTCCCCATGCCCACATCTTAAGCCAAATGTGTTCCCCGCTCATTAAGAAGTTCGTTCCCTGATTAATAACTCCTAAGTCAATTAATACCGAGTTTACGAAACCTTCGGAAGAAAATAATGCAAATGCAAAGGTATAAACCAAAACCCAGCTGATGAAGTTCGGGATAGTTGTAAAAGTCTGAACCAATTTACGGAATTTGCTTACCTTAATCTCATTAAGGAAAATTGCAAATACCATTGGAAAGAAAGAGGTACCGATACCTAACGCACTCATAATCAAAGTATTTTTTATCACGCGTATAATATCGGCCCTTGTTGCCGCATTATTAAAAAGATAGGTGAACCATTTAAATCCTACAAAATTATTCATGCTCAGACCGATACCGGGCTGGTAGTCGAAGAAAGCATAGCGCCATCCCCAAAGCGGCAGGTAGGAAAATACAAAACACAAAATAACAAATGGAAGAATCATTAAAAACAGTTTATATTTTGCTTCCATCTCGTACTTGTCTTCGCTTGTTACTTTCGGGATCTTAACAGTATTTATAATTCCCAATATTGCAATTAAAAGCAATAACACCATAAAAATCCAAAACCCAATTGCGAACATAGGCTCAACCCGCTGCGGATTGCCTGTTTCGGAAAACGCGAAATAGACAGGAATCAAAAGGCCTAAGGACGGTAATGCAAGGATACTTCCAATCGTCATAAACTTTGTTCCTAATTTTTGCAGGCGTTTCTTACCCAGAGACATACAGCATCCTGCTACGATAACTATAATACTCATACAAACCAGTAGGGATGAAATATAGATTAAATTTAACGTGCTACTTTCCACCCAGCCCTTTTTTAAAGGACGGGTAAATTCATCAAAAAGGGAGGAATAAGAGATTGCCGTCGTAATAAATGCCGCATTTTTATTGATCAGACCGCTCATTCTGGTGGGATTAAAAGGCGGAATAACAGTCGTAATAATTAACAATATCACGGTTATTCGCAATGCTAACATCCATACACTTGATTTTTGAATATTATTTTTTGCCATTTTTGCTCCATTCCTGCACATGTATTTTGTGCATCCGAATTTGTGCCGAAGATTTCGCAGGCACAAAATTGCAGTTGAAAGTGTATTTCTTTCAACTTTTGAAAGTGTATTTCTTTCAACTTTTGAAAGTGTATTTCTTTCAACTTTTGAAAGTGTATTTCTTTCAACCTTGCACATCCTATCTAATAATATTTCGCTTAATATAATTGATTTGAGTATCA
>SVEA01000009.1 GCA_015057615.1 Lachnospiraceae bacterium
ATGATATCTGATAAGGAGTATTTGCATTCGTCGGTACTTTGGCTCCGTATTTTGGAGCCTTATGTACCGCTACGTAATGCAACTAAGCGGAAGCGTCTCCGAATCGGATACATTTGTCGAAATCATAACATGGTATACATGGTGGGTGTGAACAGTAACTAAGGAAGAATAGGCACAAAATTCAATTAAATAATAGCTTGACAAATAAGTGATATTTCGTTATACTACCATCTGTAAAGCAAATCTCTTTACAGGTGGTGTTTCTTATATGAGTCAAATGGATAATAAAATTGATAAATTAGATGAAATCGTTCAACTTTCGATTCTATATGATTTCTATGGGGAACTATTAACGGACCATAAGAAGCAAATTTTTGAAGATTACGTATTAAATGATTTGTCATTAAGTGAAATCGCAGCGCTTAAGGGGATTAGCAGACAGGGCGTCTATGATGTCTTCAAACGTTGCAGCCAGGAGCTGAGAGATTACGAGGATAAATTAGGTCTGGTAAAAAAGTTTAAAAGTGTAAAAGAAAAGCTTAACCGGATCAAAGAGATTGCATCCGAGTCACAGCAGATAAAAGATACGGTAATCAACCATGAAATAGTGACATTGGCAGATGATATTTTAAAGGAGTTATAGTCGAATGGCATTTGAGAATTTATCAGATAAGCTTCAGAATATATTTAAAAATTTAAAGGGTAAAGGAAGACTTTCCGAAGCAGATGTAAAAGCAGCATTAAAGGAAGTTAAAATGGCCCTTCTTGAGGCCGATGTTAACTTTAAAGTGGTAAAGAAATTTGTAGCCACGGTGCAGGAAAGAGCTATTGGGCAGGATGTGTTAAACAGCCTGACACCCGGTCAGATGGTGATTAAGATCGTTAATGAAGAGATGATCAAACTCCTTGGCGATCAGACCGTAGAGCTGCAGTTAAAACCGACGAACGAAATCACCGTTATTATGATGTGCGGCTTACAGGGTGCTGGTAAAACAACGACCGCTGCAAAGCTTGCTGGCAAGCTAAAGTCGAAGGGAAGAAAACCCTTACTTGTCGCGTGTGACGTTTATCGTCCCGCTGCGATCGAACAATTACAGATAAACGGAGAGAAGCAGGGCGTAAGCGTATTCTCCATGGGAGATAAGCATAAGCCATTAAATATCGCTAAGGCAGCGATGGAACATGCCAAAAACAACAACTTTAACGTTGTTATCATAGATACCGCCGGACGGCTGCATATTGATGAAGCCATGATGGAAGAGCTTCAGGAAATCAAAGCAAATCTTTCGATCCATCAAACCGTATTAGTGGTAGATGCTATGACCGGACAGGATGCTGTGAACGTTTCTGAAATGTTCAATGAAAAGCTAGCCATTGATGGTGTTATATTGACCAAGCTGGATGGTGATACGAGAGGCGGTGCTGCATTATCCATTCGTGCGGTTACCGGCAGACCGATCCTGTATGCCGGAATGGGTGAAAAACTCACGGATCTGGAACAGTTTTATCCGGACAGAATGGCATCCCGAATTCTTGGAATGGGAGATATCCTTACCTTAATTGATAAAGCACAGGCAGAATTTGATGAAGAAAAGGCTAAGGAATTAGAAAAGAAGATTAAGAAAGCGGATATTGACTTCAATGACTTTCTTGACCAGATGCAGCAAGTAAAGAAGATGGGCGGTCTCTCAGATATCCTTGGTATGTTTCCCGGAATGGGAAATAAGTTAAAGGATGTCGAAATCGATGAAAATGCCCTTTCATCTACCGAGGCAATCATTTATTCCATGACAAAGAAAGAACGTTCCAACCCGGAGATCTTAAATCCTTCCCGTAAGAAACGAATTGCGGCAGGAGCAGGGGTTAATATCAGTGAAGTGAACGCTTTGATAAAACAATTTGAACAGTCAAAGAAAATGATGAAGCAATTATCCGGTATGATGGGAAAAGGCGGTAAACGAGGCAAGTTTAAATTACCGTTTGGCTTCTAAGGAGAACATTCGTAAAGGCTTGCGAATCCGATTTTAGTAATACAAGGTTAAAAAGTGATAATTATGATACACTTTTTAATATATATTTCAAAAGAGCGTCAAATAACTTTTTTGAATTTATTTTGAATTAAGGAGGTGAATTTACATGGCAGTTAAGATCAGATTAAAGAGATTGGGACAGAAAAAAGCTCCTTTCTATAGAATCGTTGTAGCTGATTCCAGATCCCCGAGGGAAGGTAGATTTATCGAGGAAATCGGTACTTATGATCCTACCAAGAATCCTAGCGTATTCAACGTTAACGAAGAAGCAGCAAAGAAATGGATAGCAAATGGTGCTAAGCCAACGGATACTGTAGGTAAAATTTTCAAGAATGCTGGTATTCTATAAACATCGGAGGTGATAAAATGAAGGAATTAGTTGAGATTATCGCTAAATCACTCGTGGATCATCCCGATGAGGTTGTTGTTACGGAAACTGAGACCGACAAAGCACTTGTTGTGGAATTAAGAGTAGCTTCTGAAGACATGGGTAAAGTAATTGGTAAGCAAGGTCGTATTGCAAAAGCCATCCGTACCGTAGTAAAAGCAGCCGCAACAAAGGATGACAAAAAGGTAGTAGTTGAGATTCTGCAGTAACACATAATCCTCTTCTGCAAGTGATTTTCGAATGAATTTACTTGTCAAGAACAAAACAACCTATGCAGGATCATGGGAGGCTGTCTGTTATGTCCTATCCGACATAGTATGACAGCTTCTTTTTATCGTATAGGAAATTGCGTCCTATACGACAAAAAACCTCCATGCGAACATAGTTCGCATTGGGATGACGCACTCAGCACGTAACGAATACTTGAAACATGTATTCGTAAGATATTTATCTGCCTGCGGCAGAATGCGCTCGGTGCGAGAGTTTGCCTTGGCAAACTCTTTGCTACTTTCTATGCATATTTTTACATGGATAGAGAAACGTATCATTAGGTTACAGAGATTTAACAATATTATAATAGCAGAGGATTCATAGAATGGATAATTATTTAAGAGTTGGTGTAATAAGCCGGACCCATGGCATCCATGGGGAAGTAAAAGTATATCCTACAACCGATGATATAAATCGTTTTAAAGAACTAAAAGAGGTTATCCTGGATACCGGGAAGGAGTATCTTCCTTTCAGTATTGAACATGTGAAGTTCTTCAAAAATATGGTTATCCTGAAATTTAAGGGAATTGATTCAATAAATGATATTGAAAAATACCGTGGTAAGGATTTGCTTGTTACCAGAGAGAATGCCGTGAAGCTGGCAGAAAATGAATACTTTATCTATGACCTGTTAGAATCGGAAGTATTTACCGAGGACAGTGCAAAATTAGGTGTCTTAAAAGAAATATTAACTACGGGTGCAAACGATGTCTATGTCGTAGAGACTGAGCAAAACAAAGAAATTCTGATTCCTGCGATAAAGGAATGCATCTTAGATATTAATTTAAAGGAAAAGAAAATCACCGTTCATTTACTTGATGGTTTACTATAATGGTTTGGAACAACTTCCTCCATTTGCACAATTTATGCATTGCATGGATAAGTAATCGGAGGTATGTTTCATTCGCAACACATTTTTTCCAAAGTGCTGCATAAAACGCAGCGCAACGCATTGCAAAAAGCGCAATCCTTGGATTGAAGTACGTAATGGTACATAAGACCACAAAATACATGGATCTAAGTACCAACGACTTCAAACAGTTGCGCATTAGAATATCCTTCCGATTACCCCAGTTTTCTTGTTTTGTTCAAAATTGAGAAAGACGATTAGTTTAACTAGGAAGGTTTTTGACTTAGATTCTATAATGCAATAAGAAATGAAGCGGAGCACGAAGAAGGGTATGATAGAATAATGGATTTTCACGTACTTACCTTATTTCCTGAGATGGTTTCTGGCGGGCTGAATACCAGTATCATCGGAAGGGCAATCGATAAGGGACTAATTTCTTTAAATACAATTAATATAAGGGACTTTAGTAAGGATAAACATAATAGAGTGGATGATTATCCCTATGGCGGCGGTGCCGGTATGGTAATTCAGGCAGAGCCGGTTTACCTGGCATACAATCATCTTGCAGGTCAGATACAGGAAAAAACAGCTAACCAGGATAAGAAAAAGCCAAGGGTGATCTATGTGACGCCGCAGGGGCCGGTATTCGATCAAAAGAAAGCGCAGGAGCTGTCGGAGGAGGAAGATTTGATCTTTCTCTGCGGCCATTACGAGGGAATTGACGAGCGGGTCTTGGAAATGATCGTTACGGATTATATATCGATCGGGGATTATGTTCTTACGGGTGGGGAGCTTCCGGCAATGGTTATGATTGATGCGATCGCCAGATTAATTCCGGGCGTATTAAACAATGAGGTTTCCTCAGAATTTGAATCCCTGCACGATAACCTTCTGGAATATCCGCAGTATACCCGCCCCGAAGTGTTTTGCGGCAGGAGCGTTCCGGAAATCCTGTTATCCGGCCATCATGCCAACATTGAAGCCTGGCGAAGAGAGCAGGCAATTAAGCGGACCTATGAACGCCGTCCGGACCTTCTGCCAGGGGCGAATTTGACTAAAAAAGAGCAGGAATACCTGAATCGGTTAGTAGAGCAGAATGGGCAAAAGGAAGGACAAAAAACAAAGTAAAAAGAGCAGAATGACGGGCGAAATGGGGTTACTGTTCACACATGGGCAAAGTCTATCATATGATTTCGACAAATGATATCCGATAAGGAGTATTTGCATTCGTTGGTACATAATGCAACTAAGCGAAAGCGTCTCCGATTCGGATACATTTGACGAAATCATAGCATGGTATACATGGGGTGTGAACAGTAACAAAATAGGAAGGAAATTTATAAAAATCACTTGCTTTCCTTACCATTCTATGTTAGAGTAATTTATTGTGAGACGAGATGGTCCTCTGATACCAGTTTCGTATTATGAACATCCGAATTTAATAGGAGGTCACAAAATGAACGATATTATTAAAAGTATTGAAGAAGCACAATTAAAGGCTGAGGTTGCTGAGTTTAATGTCGGTGATACCGTACGTGTTTATGCAAAAGTAAAAGAGGGTAACCGTGAAAGAACACAGGTATTTGAAGGAACCGTTTTAAAAAGACAGAACGGCGGCGCTAGAGAAACCTTTACCGTAAGAAAGAAATCCAATGGTATTGGTGTGGAAAAAACCTGGCCATTGCATAGTCCTACTGTTGAAAAGATCGAAGTTATTCGACATGGTAAAGCAAGACGTGCAAAACTGTACTATTTACGTAACAGAGTTGGTAAGAAGGCAAAAGTTAAAGAAGCAATCAAATAGTACAACGAACAAGAAACTGACAAAGGGACAATACATATGTAATTGTCCCTTTTTTAGCAAGTAAATCCGATCAAGATTTGTACTTGGGCTTATATGGAAAGGTACTGGTATTCCTATGGATTATGATTTTGAAAAGGAAAGTAAGAAACCGCTGATCATGAAAATTTTACGTGAGGTTTTTATATGGGCGTTAGAAATCGCTGCGGTTATCCTACTGGCATATTTTATAGTATATTATACGGTTGAAAAAACGGATATGGTAGGAGTCTCCATGGAAGGAACCTTATATGACGGGGATTCCATCGTTATTAATAAATTTTCTTATCAATTTATCGATCCGAAGCGTTTTGATGTGATCGTTTTTAAGCAGAGCGGTAAGGAGCACAGCTATTATAATATCAAACGGATCATCGGACTGCCAGGAGAGACCGTACAGATCAAAGAGGAACAGATCTATATTAACGGAGAAATCTTGGGGGAATCGGTTTTAGTGGAGCCTATGATTAACTACGGTCTTGCGGAAGAAGAAATAAAATTAGAAGAGAATGAGTACTTCGTTTTAGGAGATAATCGAAATAATAGTGAGGACAGCCGGTTTGCAAGTATCGGAAATATTCGCAGAGAAGAAATTGTCGGTAAAGCATTTCTGCGCCTAGCCCCGTTTAATTTTGTTGACAAACTGAACCATATCCCAACCGAAGCAGAAGAATAATAAGATAATGGATCACTTATACGAATTGATTCAAGTGTCAAAAACCGATTTATAAAACCAACTTCATCAATTTGCACAATTTATATATTGATAAGTAATAGGAAACATATTTGATTCGCAACACGTGATTGCACAAAGCATTGCAAAAAACGCAATACTTGGGTTGAAGTACGTAATGGTACATAAGACCATAAAATACGTGGTCTAAGTGTCAACGACATCTAACTGTTGCGGATTATAATATTATTTCCTATTACGATTAAGGTGTCAAAAGGTGCGTAGCACTTATTCTGATACAAGATATTGCTTGGTAAGCGAGCTTACACGTCAATATCTTGTACCAGAATATCACCTTCGGTGCTTTTGACACCTTAATCCTATTATTTAAGTCTTACCTTGGTTTGTGCAAATTGATGAAAACGATTTGTTAGGAAAGCTTTTGACACTTATATAAAAGAAATTGTGCCTGCGATTAAATTTGCGGGCTATAAAGAAAGGCATGGTTTATAATGCAAATACAATGGTATCCTGGTCATATGGCTAAAGCAAAACGAATGATGCAGGATGATATTAAGCTGATCGACGTGGTGATCGAGCTGGTGGATGCAAGAATTCCTCTATCCAGCAAAAATCCGGATATTGATAAATTGGCAAATAACAAAGCAAGAATCATACTATTAAATAAATATGATATGGCGGATTCGCGGTATACAAAGGAATGGAAGGAATACTTTGAAGCAAAAGGGTGTTTTACCGCACTTGTGAATTCAAAAAGTGGTAATGGCGTAAAGCAGGTACAGGATATTGTAAATAAAGCATGCGAAGAGAAAATTGCGAGAGACCGCCGGAAGGGTATCCTTAACCGCCCGGTGCGTGCTATGGTAGTAGGAATCCCAAACGTAGGAAAGTCTACCTTTATTAACAGTTTCGTAGGAAAAGCCAGTACGAAAACAGGGAATAAACCCGGTGTTACGAAGGGAAAGCAATGGATTCGAATTAATAAATTTATCGAGCTTTTAGATACCCCCGGTATTCTCTGGCCGAAATTTGAAGATCCATCGGTGGGTACACGTCTGGCGTTGATCGGATCAATTAATGATACGATTATCAATAGTACGGATTTATCCTTAGAACTGATCTTATTCTTAAATAAGTACTATCCGGAAGCGTTAATGAAACGTTATGAAATTGAGATAACGGATTCCTTGGAAGATTTAAAAAGTGCAGTTCCTGTCTTGGAGAAGATTGCCAGGAAGCGTTCCTGTCTGTTAAAAGGCGGAGAACCGGATTTGGATCGTGCAGCGAATCTTTTACTAGAGGATTTTCGTAGTACAAGACTTGGAAAGATTACGTTGGAATTTCCAGCAATTAAATAAAGCTTTGAGCTTACAGCCTTGCAGCCCACTTTTTTGATGAGCAATAAAAAGCAGATATTAACATTCCTAACAATACTATTCTTTATAACCTCATTACAATTAGGATATGATCAGTGATGATTCTATAAATTGCATGCTTAATTCAAATTAATGGAGGTGTACAGGAATGAAATATGAGTATTTTGATAATAAAAATTGAGAGTATGTTAGTGCGGTAATCAATCATGTAGAAAGGTAGATGGGGAATAGTATGAAGGTTTTGGTGTTAAATGGTAGTCCCAAACATGAAAACAGTAATACGCTATGTCTTACCAATGCATTTTTGGATGGCATGGCTGAGAAAATGACCCTGGAAACAGAGATTTTGCCGATTTATAAAATGAACATAAGACCCTGCATGGGTTGCTTTTGCTGCTGGAGTAAGACCCCAGGCAAATGTTGTATCAATGACGATATGGCATGGGTCATTGACAAGATGCTTGCCGCCGATGTGATTATATGGAGCTTTCCCCTCTATTATTTTAGCTTACCATCAAAGCTAAAATCTCTCATGGACAGACAACTGCCCCTAAATCTTCCCCTTGTGTCAAAATCCACTGACGGCAATCCCGATAGTGGTTCTCATCCCTCCAGATATGACCTGTCCGGAAAACGATATGTACTAATTTCCACCTGCGGATTTTATACCTCGTCAGGAAATTATGATTCTGTGAATTTTATGTTTGACAGATGTCTGGGCAAAGGAAATTATGAAACAATTTATTGCGGGCAGGGAGAACTTATTCGGGATCCCAAATTGCACAACCGCACTAATACATACTTGAAATATGTAAAAACAGCGGGTGCTGAATTTGTTACTCAAGGGATAACGAAGGTAACCAGAGAAAGTCTGTCGGAGCTTTTGTATCCCCGGAATGTATTTGAGCAGATGGCGGATGCCAGCTGGGGTATTACACCATCTGAGTCAACCGAAAAAATATCAGATTACAACTAAAATAGAGACTCCCATAACGGTTTGGATGCAAATCGCAAAAGGAAAGTTATAAAACAATAATCCGGACCCATCCACAACAGGGATAAAGTTCGGATTATTATTTTTTAAGCAATTAATATTGATAGGACTTATGACACTCTTATCAATATTGTCTTTTCACAATCCATTTCATAGTATATAATATAGCAAGGGACGAAGGCAAACCAATGGCAATAAGGATGAACAGACAATTGTGAAACTTCGAGCCTGTTGCTATTTTGTATACATCGGATAAGCGTTCCGGAACAGAGAGTTTGGTAATTACCTAAATTAGGATTAAGATAGAAAGGCAAAAATGAACAAATGAACAATTTAAAAAATACTCAAAAGAAAATTGCAGAAATAAAGCTGGAATTTATGCAGGCAGATATCGCTTACATTCCGACCTTACTGGAACAATATCAGGAGGATGAACGAAGCGGAGTACAAACGATTTGTAAACAATACAATAATAAATTGACGGCTCTGGATGAGGAAAAAAAACGTATTAATAGCATGAAGCAATATGAAATACAATATAAGGACTACGAATATATCTGTGGAATTGACGAGGTTGGACGGGGTCCGTTCGCCGGACCGGTAGTCGCCTGTGCCGTAATCCTCCCAAAGGACTGCAATATTCTGTATATCAATGATTCCAAACAATTATCCGAGAAAAAACGTGAGGAACTCTGCGATGAAATTATTTCCTCAGCGGTATCCTTTGGAATAGGAAGCATCCCGCCCCAGAAAATTGACGAGATCAATATCCTGCAGGCAACCTTTGAAGCGATGCGCCAGGCGATAGGTAATCTTGAGATAAAGCCGAATTTACTATTAAATGATGCCGTTACGATTCCTGGGATCACAACGAAGCAGGTGCCGATTATAAAAGGGGATTGTAAAAGTATCTCCATTGCGGCGGCGAGCATCGTTGCAAAAGTGACCAGAGACCGGCTGATGGTTGCCTACGATCAGATCTTCCCGGAATATGATTTCGCAAGCAACAAAGGGTATGGCTCCGCGAAGCATATCGAAGCCCTAAAGGAATATGGACCATCTCCGATCCACCGAAGAAGCTTTATTAAAAAAATATTGTTTCCTATTACTTAAGTTTTACCTTGAGTTGTGCAAATTGATGAAGACGATTTGTTAAGAAGGCTTTTAACACACCTATCGTATTTATACTATCGGAGGGGAAACACATGGAAGAGCAGAAAGATAAGGATAGAATTAAATCTAAAACAGCAGTGGCGGTTTCCTATGATATACAGGATTCGGCTCCGAAAATAATCGCAACCGGAAAAGGATATCTGGCAGATCGTATCATGGAAAGAGCGAAGGAAAGAAACATTCCTCTTCATAAGGACGAGGCGTTAGCGGACACCCTGTCGAAACTGGAATTGGGTTCCTATATCCCGCCGGAGCTTTATGATGTTGTTGCTGAAATCCTTGTTTTCGTAGGCAGTATGGATGATATAATAAAAGCCGAATGAGGAAATGCAAGGTTACTTGCAATTTCCGAGTGGAGTGCCAAGATCATGAA
>SVEA01000081.1 GCA_015057615.1 Lachnospiraceae bacterium
AATGTGCTTCATAGATATCATCAATGGAGATCTTCGTTTCCTTAACCGGTAATCCCCACGCTCTGCAAAGCTCAAGAACCGAATCTCTTGTTACCCCCGGCAATATGCTTCCATTCAGCTTTGGAGTTACAATCGTACCATTTATCTTAAAAAAGATGTTCATAGCCCCAACTTCTTCAATATACTTTCTATGAACACCATCCAGCCAAAGCACCTGGGAATAGCCTTCTTCATGAGCTTTCACCTGGGACCACAGGGATGCCACATAATTACCGCCGGTCTTCGCCTCACCAATTCCGCCTCTTACCGCGCGGACATATTCATCCTCAATCCATATTTTTACTGGATTCAATCCTTCTGGATAATAAGCGCCAACGGGAGACAGAATAATAACAAACAGATAGCTGTCTGCCGGTCTTACCCCAAGGAAAGGATCCGTAGCAATCACAAACGGACGGATGTAGAGTGAGGTGCCTTCCTTCGTTGGAATCCAAGCTTCATCCATTTTAACAATTGCCTTTAGCGCCTGAAGAAAATCCTCTTCCGGAATTTCCGGAATACACAGTCTGCGGTTCGAACGGTTCGCTCTTTCTATGTTCTTATTCGGACGGAATAACAGCGTTCTGCCATCCGCTGCCTTATATGCCTTTAATCCCTCAAACATCTCCTGACCATAGTGAAAAACCATGGCAGAAGGCTCAAGGCTTAAAGATTGATATGGAACAATGCGCGAATCGAACCATCCCCTGCCGGTCTCATAATTCATTAAAAACATATGATCCGTGAAAATAGTTCCGAATTTCAAAGGATTATCTGCACCAGGCAGTTCCTTTGGTGTAGTGGTTTTCTCAATTCTAATCTTCTGCATACCTACCATCCCTTCTGGATTTTTCCATTGGAAGCTTTATAAAGCATTATGGAATTTTATTACATTCCTGCCTTAAATTTTATATTATCCTATATAGTAATCCTCCCGTCACTCTTTTTCAAGCTTTTTTTACCAATTTTAAGTAATTACCATGATTACAATTGCACTTGCCCGGAGACTTCCATTTTCGTTCCTATCTAATTTCGTTCATATTTACAAAATGTATAGATTAGGTCATAGTAGGTCTGCTCTTCTGATTCGCCGGTAAGCACCCAATCCTTCTTTTCATCCAGATTCGGAAAATAGGTATCCGCCGTATAGGCATAGTCGATTTTGGTGACATGAGCCGTATCGCAATGGGGAAGCATTTGCTCGTAAATGCTGGCACCACCAATCACATAGACATCCTCTGTCCTATAATCCTTTACTGCCTCCAAAGCCTCTTCCACGCTGTGAACAACCACCGCATCCTTCACCTGATACTCCGGATCCGATGAGATAACAACATTCAAACGCTGCTTTAACGGCCGTCCGTTCGGAAAGCTTTCAAGCGTCTTTCTTCCCATAATGACTGCTTTATTGATTGTTTCACTGCGAAAGAACCTTTGATCCGCAGGAATTCTCACAAGAAGCTTGTTCTGGTAACCAATACCCCAGTTTTTATCAACTGCTACAATAAGATTCATTACAAACTCCACCTTTCTGTCGATCCTTATCGATATTTCTGTCAGACATTTGCAATCCGCTTACGCTACTTGTTCATAACCTCATTGCCACTACGTGGCATTTCAACAGGAGTTCAAGCTCCTGCTGAAACAGGCAAGTCCTTACCTGATGAGGTTAAATAGCAACTGGAATCTTCTCCACCTTCGGACCGAATTTGTAATTTCTTAATGCAAAGTCCTCTTCCTTAAATTGATAGAAATCTGTGATTTCCGGATTGATCCAGAATTCCGGCGCATCATAGGTCGGGCGCTCGATCAATTCCTTGATGATCGGAATATGCCGGTCATAGATATGCGCATCTGCAATGACATGAACCAGTTCTCCTACTTGATAACCGCAGACCTGTGCCAGCATATGAAGCAGAACCGCGTATTGGCAAACATTCCAGTTATTCGCCGTCAGAATATCGTTCGAGCGCTGGTTTAAAATTCCGTTAAGAACCAGTTTATCGCTATCCTTCTCTTTCGTCACATTAAAGGTCATACTATAGGCACAGGGATATAGGTTCATCTCATGAAGGTCCTGATGCACATAGATATTCGTCATAATTCTCCGGCTGTAAGGATTGTTCTTAAGGTCATATATCACGCGATCCACCTGATCCATTCTGCCTTCCTTATACTCATGCTTTACACCAAGCTGGTAACCATATGCTTTCCCGATAGATCCCTCTTCGTCCGCCCAGCTGTCCCAGATATGACTGTTCAAATCATGGATATTGCTGGACTTCTTCTGCCAGATCCATAATAGTTCATCGATGCAGCTTTTGATCGCTACCTTCCGTAATGTCATTGCAGGGAACTCTTTTGATAAGTCGTAGCGATTTACTACACCAAATTTCTTAATCGTGTACGCATAGGAGCCATCCTCCCATTTTGGCCGTACCTTCTCCCCCTCCGTACTGGTGCCATTCTCCAGTATATCCTTGCACATATGAATAAAAATGTTATCTGCTAAGCTCATAACAGTCTCCTCTCAGCCTTTAATAAACTTTTTAAAATTCCAATCTATGTTTCAGTAAATTTCTCATTTACTTATTGTACCTTACCGAACCAATCTAGGCAACATGAAAAATGTTTGATATAACAGGATATAACGGAATTTCCCTAAGATGTGGCAGCCTTATTTCATGGGGCTGCCGCATCTTAAATACAAAAATGGGGCTGTTGCAATAATGACTGTGAATTGGTACAAGGAGGTCTGTGACCTTCCTTCACACAGATTGAAAGACAGATCACAGACCTCCTTGTATCTTTTGTATTTATGGTGCAACAGCCCCAACATTGATTTGAGTGTCATAAGTCATACAAAAACCAAGAACATGAATAGGGCCTTATTTATTACTTTCTATATTTGCAATAGGAATGTTTTTATTTCATAGGGCTTGATCTCAAAGGAAAATTGATTATGATGTGACGGGTACTGTGATAGCGGTTTTTCCATCAAGTTACATTCCACTACCTTTTGAATATCTCGGAAGAAGGTACAGGTTACCTTACTTCTCTGATTGTAACATTCATACATTCTTATGATGATATCATCACTGTCTTCCGCTTTTTTAACAGTTTCAAGTATAACATTATCGCAATCAAGCTCAACAAGGGACATTGCAGAGGGTAAGCTTCCTTCCTTCTTTTCACTCATGGCTGCATATAAAGGAACATTTAGATTATAAGCCATTTGGACGGTTCCGCCAATGCGCCAATCCCCTTTATGAGGATACAAAGAATAAGTAAAGTCATGCTCTCCCCGATCTGCCTTTGGATTAGGATACATCCCTGATTTTAACAATGTGAGTCTCATATGACCGTCTCTAATATCATATCCATATTTACAGTCGTTCATCAAGCTAACACCATAATCGCCTTCCGACAGATCCGCCCATTTATGAGCGCATACTTCAAATTTAGCAGTATCCCAGGAGGTGTTCCAATGGGTTGGTCTTTCAACATTGCCATATTGTATATCATAAGTAGCCTTGTCGCTATGAACATCAACCGGGAAGGAAGCCTTCAGTAGAACCTGATCCTCTTTCCAGTCTATATGCGTCTTAAAATCAATTCTTGGAATATCCCTGTAAATATACATATCCTGAACAATCGTGGAATCTAAAAAGCTCTTTGTTATTCTAACAGCACCTCGAACAGGGCCTTGCTCTAATACCGTAACGCTGACAACATCGTCAACTTCCCACATTTTCTCTTGGTAATAAATATCGATATCCCAGTTATCCCAATTCATAGGCCTATCTTCAAAAGCCAGTAGCTTATTCCCTCTTTCCGCACTCATCAGTACTTGCCTATGGTTAACCTTATCCATCAAGGAAGAAATCGTACCCTTATCATCAAGCTGCAGGCAGAAGAATCTATTTTCCATACAATCTTTGGTTACACGCACTGCATCCTTCGGCTTAGGCGCTAGACCAGACTTTATGGTGAGCGCTTTATAACCCTTGGCAGGTACATTTTCTACATACAATAACAGCTTAAGATCATCCTCTTCTTGAAGTAACTGATATAAAACCAAGTTGCCTTCCGTATCCGTTATTTCTAAACCATCCGCGCCTTTTGCTACATCGGCGAATTCATTTAAGTTCACTATAGTGACATCACTTCGATGATAGGACAGAGTGTTAAATATCACCAAGGAACGCTCTTTTATGCTGATATGATCGGTAATTGCACTTAAGGCTTCCTTCATCATTTCTTTCCCCTCAGACAAGATCTTCGCATATTGTTTGCCGGACACCTCATAAACTTCTAAAATTGAAGAACCGGGGATAATATCGTGGAACTGGTTGAGTAAGATCGTCTCCCATGCATTGTTGATTTTCTCCTGGTTGTATGTTCCGCCAAGAAGCTTATGAAAGGAGGATGCCGTCTCTATATCCTGATATAATAATTCGCTTTTTCTGTTGTTTCGCTTATTCTTACCCATCGAAGTATAGGTGCCTCTATGATACTCTAAGTAAAGCTCGCCAACCCACTTTGGCAAATATTTATTATTGCCTACCGTCTGTTCAAGCTTTCTGAAATAATCTTTGGATTTACCCATTTTAACTTTCGGATTGCCAGGCAGCCCTTTTGCCAGCCTTTTGGCATTTTCCAACATATCTATGGTAGCTCCACCACCGCCATCACCATGGCCGAAGCAAATCAAAACGTCATTATTGATATTCTTTTGCTGATATCTTTGCCACGCTCCCATAACCTGGGATGGTCTTAAATAGCCATTATAGGTAGTACCGTGAGAACTTGGATTTGCTTCATAATCTCTCGTTGAAATAAAGTGCGTCAGTACCTCCGTACCATCAATGCCCCTCCACATAAAGGTATCATAGGGCAATTTATTGAACTGATTCCATGATATTTTTGTTGTCATGAAGTATTTTATATCCGATTTTTTCATGATCTGCGGAAGAGCTGCACTGTAACCAAATACGTCCGGTAACCACAGAACTTCATTCTTTACACCAAATTCCTTTTCAAAAAATCTAGTTCCAAATAAAAATTGTCTTACTAAGGATTCCCCCGAGGAGAGATTCGTATCTGCTTCTACCCACATACCACCCTCTGGCTCCCAGCGTCCTTCTTCCACTCTTTCTTTTACCTTTTCGTAGAGCTCCGGATGATCTTCTTTCAAGAATTTATATAATTGTGGTTGACTCGACATAAATATATAATCCGGATATTCCTCCATAAGATTTAGGACCGTTGAAAAACTCCTTGTGACCTTTTCTCTGGTCTGTGCAAGTGTCCATAGCCAAGCTACATCAATATGGGTATGTCCTACACAAGTTGCAATAATCTCATCATGATCACACATTTTTTCATAGAACTCGGTTTCAATAAGCTTAAGTGCCGCCTCGATTGATTCCTGAAATAACGTTGAGCCAGGTTTTCTTAAATCAATCAAATTAATCGTACTGCTTAAAATATTTTGTATATCGATTCTGTTTTTATCCTCTTCCGGCAGACATTCTGCAATCTGTAAAGGAACACTTATATCAAAGAACAGCCGATACACTCTGTCATTAAGTGCAAATACACTCATGCTAAGATCGCTTTTCTTCTCCTCCATACCACTATAGGCATGAAGATCGATCTGATAGTTTGTACCTGCCTTGGCATTATGCTCCAAAATGACTTCCGTATGGTTTCTATCAATTCCTTGAAGGATCTTACCGTTAACCTGTAATATGAATTGGGGATTTGTTGTATCCCAGCCTTTAGATCCTGTATTTACTTTTAGTACTGCAATACGTCCGTCCAATTCCTCCGGTATTGATACTGTTGTTCGAAACCATGCATGAACATCCCTGCCTCCCCACATGTCTCCGGATGTGTATTCCGACCATTCCAAGCCGCTTCTATCAACCTCTTGAAGATTTAAATAATTACCTTCCTTCATCCTAAAAGTATTTATCTCCACCGGATAAAACATGAATTGACGATATAGGGCTTCCAGTGTTTTCTTCGTTCTTTCAAGCACAAAGTACATAAAGCAATTTTCCTCCTTCACCATTTAATTGTATTGCTATAGGGAATAAATCGTCTGCGCATTATTTAAGTATTTTTCTTTTTTCTAACACGTTTTGCTTTATAATAAATAGTTGTTATCAATACACTATCAATGACAATGGTTATCGCGCTTAAAACAAACGCCATTGACTGCGTATCCTTCCTTAAGCTTATGATGCAATATAAGGATAAGAGCCAGCATAACAGAGAAAATATCATATAAGGACGGGTCATAAACAGCAATGTCTCATCCATGTCCGTTAATCCATTATATTCCGGTTTCTTCTTTTTCGGCATATCTGATCAACTCCTCCTAATCACCGCGAACCTCTTTTTTAAAAAGTTCAAATTTGGGCAATTCATCCACAAGATGGCAGGCTACTGTTGATGACCCCCGCTGTACGGGCTTTGGACGTTTGGTTTTACATATTTCTTTACAGTACATGCATCTCGTATGGAATCTACAGCCGGAAGGCATGTTTGCAATATCCGGCAATTCTGTTCCATTCAGCCCTAATTCTGTTCTCTTTCTGGATAAACGTGGATCCGGTATTGGTACCGCCGTAAGTAAAGCCTGCAAATATGGATGCTGTGGATTCGATAATACCTCCTGCAGGTTTCCCGTTTCTACGATTTCCCCCAGATACATAACGGCAATACGGCCATCCCTTCCGACATAGCGAGCAGTCGCAAGGTCATGGGTGATATAAAGAATCGCTATAGTTCGCTCCTCGTTCAGACGAGCGAGCAGATTCAGTATGGATACTCTAAGGGATACGTCAATCATGGAAACTGGTTCATCTGCCAAAATGAGTTCGGGCTTCATTGATAGTGCCCGCGCAATCAATGCACGTTGTCTTTGACCGCCAGACATTTGATGCGGGTATTTATTAATAAATTGATCGGTCGGAGTCAGATCTACTGTTTCTAAATACTTATTGACTTCTTCCAGCAGATTATCCTTCGTTGCGTATTTCTTTATTAACATAGGATCTCCCAAGGACTTTAACATCGTTCGCATTGGGTTTAATGCAGCATAGGAATCTTGCTGAATAATTTGAATACTATTACGATATTCCTTTGCTTCTTCCTTGGTCATAGAATGAATTTCTTTTCCTTTAAATTGGTAAGTCCCTGCCGTTGGGTTTAGTAAGCCTGCAATTACATTTGCAAGTGTTGACTTCCCAGAGCCGCTCTCACCAACCACTACAACAATCTCACCTTTATGGATCTTGAAGTTTATATTATGCAGCGCATTTAATTCCTGGGGCTTTTTAAATAAACCATTACTTTTATAAAAATTCATATCCACATTATTAAGTTCAACAAGTTGCTCTACACCCTTCTTCTGACTATTCATACTAACCTCCATCCTTTTTTGGCATAAAACTTGGCTCGCAGTTCTTTTGCGAGACTATTCTGCCTTATGGCAAGCAACCGAGTGCTCTGTTGAAATCGTTCTGGATTCCGGTTCGATTTGCCTGCATTTATCATCTGCAATGGGACAGCGGTCTGCAAAAATACATCCCTTTCTCTCTTTCATCAGATCCGGAGCTGACCCTGGTATCGCGACACGTTCCTGTATATCGCCTACCAAAGACGGAGCGGCATGAATTAATAATTGCGTATATGGATGCATTGGCTCCTCAAACATATCAAATATATTGCCAAATTCCACAATATTCCCGCCATACATAACCACCATATAATCGCATAAATTGGCTACGACAGCAATATCATGGGTAGACAGCACCATCGTTGTCTCTTTTACTTCATGAACGGTCTTCAAAATTTTAAATATGTAATCCTGGGTAATTACATCCAGTGCCGTTGTCGGCTCATCTAAGAAAAGGATCTCCGGCTCAAGCAGCTGGGCAAATGCTATCATAATCCTCTGCTTCATACCACCGGACATTTCATGGGGATAAGCCTTTAATACACGATCTGCATCCAGTCTTACTGCTCTTAAAAGTTTTTTAACATGATCTAAAATTTCTTTATTTGTCATATCCTTCTTATGCGCAAGATAAGTTTCTATAAACTGTTCTTGTATTGTCATAGTTGGATTTAAGCTGTTCTGAGCTGCTTGGAAAACCATGGCTACCTCACGCCATCGAAACTCTCTAAGCTCTTTCGGGGATAAGGATAGGATATCTTCTCCGTCGAACAGAATACTTCCATTTGTTATTTTACCCGGGTTGGATACGGTACGAAGGACTGCGCTCGTCAGTGTAGTCTTACCCGAACCGCTTTCTCCGACCAGTCCCGTTATTTTACCGGCAGGTACGTCTAAATCCACATGGTTAACAGCCCGCAATATACCATTGGGAAGAAAATAATCCACGCATAAGTCTCTTATTTTCAATATAGGTTCAACATCCTGCGTTTGTGTTGGTGCAAGAATATTCTCAGCTGTTTGCATGGCAGGTTCCTCCTTCTTCGCTATCTTTTGCCGCAAGTGGTTTCTGTTTTTTCTTCTTCGGGGACTTATAGGAGGACGAAACCCGGAGACGTGGGTTTAATGCTTCATCTAATCCATTGGCAAAAAAGATCAATGACATTTGAAGTAAAACAAAAGCCGCTGTTGGAACCAACATATTAAAAATGCCTGCTGTATTCATACCACTATTTGCCTGGACAGATGCATTGGAAAGCATAATCGACCAATGCGTAGGTTCATAAGGTGCCATACCCAGCAGCATAAGTCCTACGCTTGTAGCTATGGCTGAATTCGTATTTAATACAAAGGTTGACGCCAGATAAGAAGTGATGTTTGGAAATATTTCCTTGAATATAATATGTCTTTTCGGTAATCCCATGATGCGGCATACAAGTACGAACTCCCTCTCTTTTAACGAAAGTATCGTAGCGCGAACGTTTCTGGCGAGCAAACCCCAGCTTAGCGCTGCTAATACCACGGCAAGCATCAGGACATTACGAACCGGAAAAACCACAGCGATAATAAGCTGGATCGGAAAAATCGGAACAGATACCAATATCTGTATCATAAGAGAGATAATTTTGTCTATAATACCGCCTGCGAAGCCAGCCAAGGCACCTAATGCGAAGCCTAAAATTACGGTAAATAAGGAGGCTAAAAGACCGATAAATAGAACCGAGCGGGAGCCATGGACAATTTGCTGAAACAAATCATTCCCTACATAATCGGTGCCGAGAGGATGCTGAAGAGATGGCATTTGATATCTGTTTAGAAAATCCGTACCCATGTCTAAGGGAACAATCATCGGGCCGAAGGTTGCCATGAGAACAAAAAGCAACAGAATAATCATTCCAATAAAAGCTTGCTTATTGTTATACATTGTTCTAAAAAAAGATTTTATTGCTTTCATTCCTAGTCCTCCCTTTTTATTCTGGTAGTGTCAAATAACTACCTTGTTTTATTGTTCTAAACCTTGATTTTATGGGAGTTTGCAATAAAAAGAGCAATGACCTCCCTTTTTTGGTATAATGTCCTCGACGAAAACTCCAAAATACCTGAAAGGATTTCATTG
>SVEA01000082.1 GCA_015057615.1 Lachnospiraceae bacterium
AATCTTTTGTAATATGTTCATAATACCATTATGAAACAAAGAGGCACAAAAATAAACCCCTAATTCCCCTCATGAATGAGGGGCAAGGGGAGTTGAAGTGTCGAAGACACTTTTTTATGTTATACTGGCAGAAAGAACCATATTATTTTTATTCAAATGACACATCGGGCATAGCTTAGTTGTGAGTGAAAGCTGCCGGGTGTGCAACATTAAAAAAAAGAAACATTTGAAATTTAAAATGCCGGAAACCGCAGAGATATCGGCTTTTCCACCAAATGGGGGGTATAGCTCAGCTGGGAGAGCGCTTGAATGGCATTCAAGAGGTCAGCGGTTCGATCCCGCTTTATCTCCACGAAAAAACAATAGCCATAGGGTCAAAACTCTAGGGCTTTATTTTCGTATAGGAAATTGCGTCCTATACGAAAAAACGCTTCGCTGAGGATGCGCACTCGCGCGTAAGGTATATCTGCCTGCGGCAGAGCGCGCTCGGCGCGAGAGTTCGCCCAGGCAAACTCTTTGCTACTTGCCTACAGTGACCGGACACATTTGATTTGCGGCAATGGGCAATATAAATCTGAAAATGATGGAGGTTAAAGGTTGAAAGGAGCATGGTTATAAAAATGAAATTTATATTTCAAATTAGTGCATACAATCGAAGCGAATTAGAGGAACAGCTTAGCCGTGCCTTGGATAAGAGAATGGAGTTAGTATCTCGGCAACGACTGCCACAGGCGTGGAAAGGCATTGACTGGTTGCGTAGCCGTCCAAAAGCACCGGATTCGGTCTTATCCCATCATACCATTTTCTGTAAAATATGTGGCGTAGTTCTATTGGGGCTAGGTGTGTTTCTTATCGTTCCAGGCCTAATGGAGCCGAAGGAGCTAAGGATTCCTCTGATTGCCGGTGCACTTTCTACCGGAATGGGTATGGTTTATTTGTTTCCTTGGCGAAAAAATATGAATAAACGGTTTCAGGACAGGATTCAGAGTGCCGCAGCAAAGCTGTTGAATGAACTACAATCACTTGAACTGTCCGAAAAAACTCCGCTTTATGTATCTTTTACAGAACAAGGCATGGCAATAGGAGATGCAGAGATCATACCGTATATCCACTTTAACACCGTAGTAGAAACAGAGAATTTGTATCTTCTGACATGGAACGAGCGGGTGACCGTCCTGCAAAAGCGAGATATGATGATTGGATCACATCCGGAGTTTACCCGCTTACTGGCAGAACAGACGGGGCTAATAATTGGCAGGTGCTAAGAGTGAAGGATTTAAAAAATCTTTTACCACGTGAATGTCAATTCACGTGGTAAGTTTGTGGATAACAGCGCATCCACAAACTTGTTTATGCGTATTGTCTCGCAAACGAGCCAACAAAGGCAGCGCAGAAATGAGGTGAATTATGAAGCTTTCGCTTACTGAGAAACAAATAACAATAAACGGATTTGGCTCATCTTGCAAATGCATATAAACACTGCTTGCTCTGTTCCGGTGATAATTTAATCTCGCCGGTCCCTTTTGATAAGCTGCCGCAGGCAATGGAGATTAACAGAAAAATTTCACGCTTTTCCGGTTATCAAAACCGTCAGAAAATGGAACAACAAAGAAAACATACATGAAGCCCTTTGTCAAATTATATTTAAAGAAACAGCAGGCATCTTATGTAAGAGATTTAAAGACGCTTTGGAGGAATAAAGCGGCAGAGAAAAATGCAGATTCATATCGGGAAAGCAACAGCGGGTTGCTTTATTTTTTCTCCGATTACAACTATAATATAGTAGAAAGAAAAGGAGGCTGTATGATGGAGAGTAAAGATGTGCTGTTGGATATACGTAAAAAGAATCATTTATCACAAGATGAGATGGCGGAACGCTTAATGGTAACACGACAAGCCGTGAGCCGGTGGGAGAATGGCGAAACCGTTCCCAATACCGATACGTTAAAGATTATTTCGAATAAATTTGATGTATCGATTAATACGTTGCTTGGTTCTCCGCGTCAATTAATATGTCAATGCTGCGGTATGCCGTTGTATGAGGATTCTGTGATCAGCAGGGAAACCGATGGTCAATTTAATGAGGATTATTGTAAATGGTGTTTTACCGATGGGAAATTTGTGTATGGTACGATGGAGGAACTTCTTGATTTTCTTGTTCCGCACATAGCATCCAGTCAGCAGATGGCAGAAGAGGATGTGTTAAAAATGCTGAAGACGCAGCTGCCAAAATTGAAGCATTGGAATGAGCTAGCTTAAGTAAAATAAAGAACTTACGCATTGGTTCAAAATAAGGTATATGTTGTAAGGGGTTTGTGATCTTCCCGTTTTTCATCTGTGTGTGCGGGAAGATCACAGACCTTCTTATATTAATGTAAATTCTTGCATTAATGTAAATGTAATCATTTCTTCTTGAATTTTTCGTTGTATGGTTTCGAGAATGGATCGGTTTACGCGGGAGCGCTGGGAGAATTAGGCTGCCATTAATTTCCCTTAAAATAATCCGTTAGCTGGTTATACGTAAACTCACCCTGCAGCTTTCCCTCAGATAGAAGGATAATACGATCTGCCAGATTACGGAGGCGATCAATATCGGAGGTAAAAATGCAGATAGATGTACCGCTATTTGCCATGCTACGTATTTCCTGCTCAATGAGCTGGAAGGTAACATAGTCAGCGATTTGCTCGGGATTTTTACAGAATATAATTTTGCCTGCCTGTAACCGTAAACGATAAAGATAGATCGCTGTTTTTTCTTTTTCACTTAAATTAGTACAATGGCTCCGTGTAATTAATTCATCGTCACCATACCAGTTTGAGAAATCTTTTTCGATATATCGGATTCTTCTTTTTTTGATTAATCCTAACGAGGACAAACGATTATAGTTTCCTACACATAAGTTATCACTTACCGATAAATAGTCCAAAATACTATTTCCCATATCAAAATCAGCAAAAATACTATTCCGTTGTTTTGCGAACACGGAGAACTCCGACTTTTCCTCATGCAAAAATTTATCACAATTCTTATTGCTGCATTGCTTTTGTAAAAAATTCCATAATTCGTCATTGCAATCATTAAATAAATCAAAGATGACAACAATTTCACCTTTGCAAATATGGAATGTAAAATCCTTGAGAAACTCCGTATGAATATCCTCCGATGAGAATAATAGTTCTGCAGGCTGATAATACGTGTGCTTTATTTTGGAGATACTTGCATTGTTGTTTAATAAGATTCGTTCTACATCAATTTGGTTACGTTTTTCATTGTGTATTGATTTTACAAATAATCCATTGGATAAGAAGTAGATTCGATCCGAATATAATTGAAGGGTTTTAATTTGATAACTTGTAATGATAAAAGATACACCCCTCTTTGTAAGAGTTTCTATGATATGATTTAGTTCTTGATATTCGCTAGGCTTATTTTCAAAAGATAGATCATCAATCAATATAACAGCTGCACCAAAGATATATGCTTTCACAATTTCAATTATATAGCGTTCTATTTTTGATAATTGCATTACCTTCGCGGAAGGCGAAATATTAATATTAAGCTCCTTCATCCAATACTGCATTTGACTCTTCATTAATTTTTTATGCACCAAATGTTTACGGCGCTTTCTTATTACAAAAATATTCTCCATTACAGAAAGCGTTTCTATTAATGAACTGTGCTTATGAATCATGCATATTTTATTCGCTTCATTTAGAATATGGACATCGCTTAATTCCTCCTTAAAATATATACTTCCGTTTGAAAAGGATTCTTCATCGGCAAGTATATGTGAAAGAACCGTCTTGCCGGAATTATGCAGTCCCATAATCCCGATTACTTCCCCCTTGTAAAGGTTAAAATTGATATCTTGCAAAACTGCATTACTTCCATATGCTTTTGATAAATGCTTAATACGTAATATTTCTTCCATCATCGTTCTATTTTATAAGTAATGAAACTATATACCTATTATTCCTTTCAATACAGTAACTAACTCTTATCATTAACCTTGTAGGGAACCTGTATCTCAACATCCGTACCAATATTGGGGATACTGGATACATGGATACCATACTCTTCGCCAAAAATCAATTTAATGCGTTTATTGATATTATACAATGCTAGTCCATTGTTTTTAGACTGATTATCTAAAAAGGGCCGTAAATTTTCGTCGGATTCAAGGCGTTTGTTCAAGTTTAGGAGAGTATCGGTATCCATCCCCTGCCCATTATCCGAAATATTAATGTTCAAATGCTTCTTCGTATGAATGATTTCAATATGTATCATGGCCTGCTTTACCATGCTGCTAAATCCATGATTAATTGCATTTTCGATAATAGGTTGAAACGTCAACTTAGGTAGCAGAGCATCCAGGATCTCAGGTTCATTTTTATCATAATCAATCGCGAGAGAAAAGCTGTCCTTAAAACGAAATTGCTGGATTTTCATGTAGTTATTGATGCTGTCTAATTCCTCTCTTAATGTTACAATATCACTCTTAGTACTAATACCATATCTGAAAAACTTAGATAGCGCGAGCGTGATTTCTGCAATCTCAGGAGCATTATTTAAAATAGCCTGTCCCCGAATGCATTCTAAGGAGTTATATAAAAAATGTGGGTTTATCTGATTTTGCAGCGTAGCTATATCAACCTGCTTTTTTAATATTTCACGTTCATAATCCTTATTCATATGTTTGATATGCTCATTGACCCGCTTTTGAATGAGGGCATTTAACTTATTTTCTGAAAGAATATATAATTTTTTCAAAAATCATCATCCCTCCCTTAATTGTATATTTTTTTGTATTCGGTTGGTTTGATTCCTATTATTTTTTTGAAAAGCTTACTAAAATATCTTGCATCGTTGTATCCGACTGCTTCTGATATTTCAGTGATATTCATATTACCCTTGCGTAGTAACTCCTTTGCAATATCCATTCGATATTTACTCAAATAATCGATAAATGTCTCCCCGGTTTCTTTCTTGAAAATATTAGAAAAATATACGGGGTTTAATGCTACTTGGTTCGCGATATCATCCAGTTTTATTTGCTGTGAATAATGATCTTCAATATATTGAAGCGCTAAACGTATGGGCTTGATATTTTGCTTTTCCACATCCTCGGCCATTTTACTCATGACGGTAATGATAGCTTCTGTCATAGCATTTTCCAATTCCTTTATTGTGGTGGCATTATTAATACCATAGTGTATTTGCTTTCTTAGGTAATCTTCAAAATTCAAGCTTTTAGCAAGTAATGATACTGTTTCAATAAACAACTCTGTAATTTGATTCATAAGCTCTATCATTTCCAAGCATGGAAAACTGCTTTTGGGGATAAAGAATAATTCGGTCATACAGAGTTTAAAATCATTTATATCCAAAATTTCAAAGGATCTTCTTAAGCGTGCCATTATTTCTTTATGTTTTTGCTCGGGCAAAGCACAAGAAACCATATGAAGCTTGTTCCAATATATGATTCGGTCAATTCCCTCAATCATTCTGTAATAGATTGCGTTTTGAGCTTCATGGTAGGATTTGGCAAGGGAACAAATATCTGTGTATTCATTGCCCACCCCGATGGTTATTTTTAGTCCGATAAATATATCTAAAAGATTGCGGGTATAATCATGATATTTTTGAAGGCAGCTATTAATCATCTCAGCATGGGAAGGATCATAATTAAGACCGATATAGATACTATTATTTTCACTATATATCAAAATTTGATAACAATATTCCTCGAAGAAGGATTTAAATCTACTAAGCAGCTTTTTATTCAATGAGCTAAGGTCATCTACCGTCTCAATTGCTTTATTTGTTACATCTAGCTTTATATGAAGAATTTGATAAAAGCCGTCATGAAACAAGATGGAATAGTCATGTAGTATCTGATCCAGGGAGATATTCTTATTCTCAATTTCCCAGATGCCATGGCTTAGGAAGAACTTCTTAATATTTTCATTACCGGAATAATGAATCATGGCTTCTTGATTAGGTAAAGCTATGGATTGCATCGGAGTTACTAGTTTTTGCAGAGCTTCATTCAATTCGTCGGAATCGACCGGTTTTAGTATATAGTCCTCGACATCGTATTTTAATGCATTATGAGCATATTCAAATTGACGATAACCGCTTACAATAATGAATTTGCATGGAATATCCTTATAACGGACTTGCTTTATTAATTCGATTCCATCGATCCCGGGCATGCAAATATCTGTGATAACGATATCCGGGCGTTTATCATCAATTTCCTTTAGCAGGTCTATACCATTGTGTACAAATCCGATTAGCTGTAAGTTTAAATCGTCCCATCGAATAATGTTTTTTAATAATTCACAGATAAGGTATTCATCATCTGCGATTAACACTTGAAACTTTTTGCTGCTCATAATATATCTGCTCCTTCATAATTAAGGCTTTTTATTGATCGAGTCTATTAAGCGAAAAACTTGTTCAGCTGTTTGTGTTAAATTAGTTTTAGCCGTTTCTTTATTCATCGCTTCTTCTAAAGTAACAACTTGGGTTAGTATAGGAAAATAAGCATCGATACCCGCACGATTACATTCAGAAGCTCCTTTTGCAATACTTCCGGCAAATGCAATTACGCATGCACCATGCTTTTTTGCCAATTTTGCCACACCAATCGGTGCCTTTCCCATTGCGGTTTGATTGTCTAATCTTCCTTCTCCGGTAATTACATAATCAGCATTCGGAAGAGCTCCTTCTAAATCGGTCGCTTCTAGAACGACATTAATTCCGGATTCCAGGCGTGAATTAAGATAACTTAGAAAAGCAAAGCCAAGGCCCCCTGCGGCACCGGCACCGCTTTCCCAGGAATAATCATTACCTGTGAATTTTGCCGTGGTCCTAGCGTAATGCCTCATAGCATCATCCAGTACAGGTTTTAATTCCTCTGTCACACCCTTTTGAGGACCATATATATATGTACAGCCGTCTGGTCCGCATAATGGGTTCGTTACATCACAGGCTATTTGAAAGAAGCATTCCTTTAATTCAGGCGCTTGCTTCTCCGTTCGAATGGTTTCTATATCCTTTAAAGAAATACCTCCGAAACCAACCGGGTTTCCGAATCTATCTAAAAATTCAAAACCCAATGCGGAGAGCATACCGACACCTCCATCATTGGTAGCACTGCCGCCAATACCGATAATAAAGTTTCGGCAGCCTCTTTTTATCGCATCTTTAATTAGTTCGCCTACGCCATACGTAGTTGATAACAAGGGATCTTTTTTATTTTCTAAAATAATACCGGCAGCAGCCGCCATTTCAATAATCGCTGTTTTATTGTGCCGAAGATATCCGTATTTTGCTTTCACAGGTTTCCCTAAGGGACCCATTACCTCCACCTCGATCTCTTCACCGCCAAGACCTTCAATGATTGCAGCAGTAGTACCTTCTCCGCCGTCAGCAAGAGGTTTTACAATGATTTGCGCGTCAGTTACGTTTAATATTCCTTTTTTAATTGCATTACCAGCCTCAAGCGAGGATAAACTGCCTTTAAAGGAATCGATTGCTATTACTATTTTCATAATGCTTATCTATGGCCTATTGTATGCCATAACTCCTTTTGATATATTCAGGATTAGTTGCAGTTATTACCAATAGAATGAAAGATTAATCGTCTATTTTATGCAAAATCAATATATCATAGTTATATTATCGAGTCAAATAAAAAGAAAAAGATGTTGAAATAATGCACATATTCTGTATATTAGCGCGTTGCATAGGATGATTATTACAAGTAAAATGAGTACTTAGTTAGTGCAGGTACAAACAAAGAATTTAAAGATTAATTGATTAATGGGAGATGAATATATGAGTAAGATTAACAATCCAATTTTGTGCGGTTTTAATCCAGATCCTTGTATTTGCAAGGGATTAGATAAATGGTATATTGCAGTATCTACATTTGAGTGGTATCCGGGTGTTTCTATATATGAGTCAGAAGATATGGTAAACTGGACACTAAAGATCAATCCATTAGAAAGAAGCAGCCAATTAAATTTAGTCGGAGAGCAGCCTTCTGGTGGAATTTGGGCACCTAGTCTTACCTATGCAGATAATAAATATTGGCTGGTCTATACGGATAACAAGCTATGGAAAGGTGAAACGAGTCTTCAACCTCTTAGAGATATGCATGATTACCTCGTTACGGCTCCCTCCATTGAAGGCCCTTGGTCAGAACCGATCCATTTGATATCCGATGTATATGACCCTTGCCTGTACCATGAAGATGGGCGCAAATGGCTAGTGTATACGAAGCGGGATTTTAGAGGTGTGTACAGAGACCTCATTACCGGTATTTTCATAAGAGAATATTCCGACAGGGAAGGAAAATTAATTGGGGAAGAAAAGCTAATATACCAAGGTGCGAATATTAAACATGATTTTTATATTAGCACCCAGATATATGAAGGCCCATATTTGATGAAAAGAAATGGGTATTATTATTTAATTACAGCAGAAGGTGGTCCCGGCTATACGCATTGCAACTGTGTGAGCAGATCACGTAACCTAATGGGTCCTTATGAATTTCATCCTTATACCCCAATGCTTACCTCAATGAATAGTAATAGCAGTATTCAAAAAGCCGGACATGGAAATATGGTAGAAGGTCCAAACGGCGAGTGGTATATGACATACCTTTGCGGGCGCCCTATGCCTCATAGAAAGAATTCACCGCTTGGCCGTGAAACAGGAATATGTCCTATTAAGTGGGAAAATGATTGGCCTTACATTAAGGGTGGAGGAGTTAATCCGCCCGAGGAATTTACGATTGACAGCGATGCCATAAAGCATACAATACATAGCTTTCATTTTGATTTTAGTAAACTTACTAAACTACCGGCGGAATTAATGTCTCTTCGAAGAACGATCGGAGAGGATTGGTGCTCATTAACTGCAAATCCTGGTTACTTAAGAATGTATGGACAAGAATCACCGTCATCAAGATTCCATCAAAGCTTGTTGGGAGCAAGAGTACGGGATTACGAATTTGAGTGCAAAACCAGCTTAACATTTGATCCGGATAATTACCACCACATGGCGGGCTTAATGCTGCGTTATGATGAAAATACTTATTTTTATCTATTTATTACACGACATGATAACGGCAATAAAGTTCTTTCCTTTATGGTAATGGATGCAGGGAAATTCTCCTACCGTAATGAACTCATCACCTTGGAAGAAGATACCATTGTGAATCTTAAGGTTATCGTTAAAAATTATAAGGTGTATTTTGAATATAGCGTTGATGAAACAGAGTGGAAACGTCTTGATATTGAGGAAGAATTTTATAAGGTAAGCGATGAATATGCCACTCCGGTCGGCTATACAGGATCCTTTGTTGCTATTGCTGTCAATGATTTGGACGGATATAAACGGCATGCAGATTTCAGATACCTGGAGTACAGGGCACTGGAATAAGGATAGCAGCATGAAAGGAGGATCGTAATGAAACAAGGTTTCTTAAAAATGAATAACATCCACAAGCGCTTTCCGGGTGTATATGCAATCAAAGGTGTTAATTTAGAGGTGCATGGTGGAGAGGTTCATGGATTATTAGGAGAGAATGGTGCGGGTAAATCAACCCTCATGAAGGTATTAGGAGGTGTACATGCCCCGGATGAAGGTGAAATAATTGTTAACGGTGAGAAATTATCGGCGTTAAATCCAAGAGCAGCATCGGAGAAGGGAATCGTATTTGTACATCAAGAAATTAATCTGGCGGAAAGTCTAACGGTTGCAGAAAATTTGTTTTTGGGAAGACTTCCCTACAAAAACAAAAAATTAAGTATTGTAGACCATGATAAGCTACATAGAGATGCCAAAAAAATAATTGATATGATGGGGATTTCACTAGAGACGGAGGATATCGTATCAACCCTTTCAGCGGCACAGAAGCAGATGCTTGAAATTGGCAAGGCAATCAGTCAGAATGCAAAGATATTGATATTTGATGAACCGACAACATCACTTTCTGATAAGGATGTAGACATCCTGTTTTCAATCATTAATAAACTGAAAGCGCAGGAGGTTGCAATCATTTATATTTCCCACCGATTGAATGAAGTCTTTGAAATATGTGACAGAGCTACGGTAATGAGAGATGGAGAGTACATCGGCCTGTGTGATATGAAAACAGTATCCAGGGATGAACTAATAAAAATGATGGTTGGTAGAGAACTGAAGCAGTTATTTCCAAAAGAGAATGCAAAGATAGGACAAGTCGTATTAGAAGTAAACGATTTGAAGGATTTACTCGGTAAAGTAAAAGGAGTTTCTTTTCATGCGAAAAAAGGAGAGGTATTGGGCTTTTCCGGTTTAGTTGGTGCCGGAAGAACCGAAACGATGCGCCTTTTGTTCGGAGCAGATAAAAAGTTATCGGGTGAAATAAGAGTGAATGGAAAGACGGTTAATATATCATCTCCAAAGGATGCCGTTCATAATAATATATGCTTATTAACCGAGGACAGAAAAAAAGAAGGACTCTGCATGGAATTAAGTATTGAGAATAACATTACTATCACCGGAATGAAGAGTTTTGTATTAAATCATTCTGAGTTGCAGAAGATTTCAAAAAACTATGTTGAAAAACTTCAAATAAAAGCTCCAAATATTGAAGCCCTGGCAGGAAATCTTTCCGGAGGAAATCAACAGAAGGTCATAATCGGTAAATGGCTGAATACGGATACTCAGATATTTGTTTTCGATGAACCCACGAAGGGAATTGATGTAGGAACCAAAAATGACATCTATAGGATGATTAATCAGCTTGTTGCATCAGGAAAAACCGTAATTATGATTTCGTCTGAGCTACCCGAAATAATGGGAATGAGTGATCGTATTTATGTCATGTGTGAAGGCAGAATTACAGGAGAATTGGAGCGTGAGGATTTTTCTCAAGAAAGAATAATGCATTTGTCAATGCTGGGAGGTAAGGCTGAAAGAATTTAATTCTTTCAACCGGAGATTTGTGCTACGCACAAAGTCTCCAGACTTTGAAAGGAGCATGGTTATAACTATGAATAAATTGAAAAAGATTAATTGGAAAGAGGCCTTATTTAATAAGTGGGTAATTATTGTACTGATCGTGCTGGTAATATGTTTTTCTTTTATGTCACCGGTATTTGCGACAAAAGGAAATATGGCAAACCTATTACGATCGTTACCGACATTAGGGATTGTTACGCTAGGCCTGACAATGCTGATTATTACAGGCGGCGTTGATTTGTCCTGTGGTGCGATCGTAGCGTGTTCAGGTACAGTATCCGTTGCTTTAGCCGTAAAGGGTATTCATCCGGTGATTTGCATTTTGGCAGGTATTGCTACCGGTGCCGCTTGCGGATACTTTAATGGTTATATGATTACAAGATTTAAGCTTCAGCCGTTTATTGTTACGCTTGGTGCGAATTATTTAATCCGAGGCATTATATTAGTCGCAACAAAAGGTATCTTCATCAGCGGCTTGCCAAGCTGGTATTATAAAATATCAAATACCAATATTTTGTTTAATTTAGTTTATTCTAATACTGTAATTTTTATTGTTCTTGCAGTCATAGTGGCTTTTGTTATGAAAAATACTTGTTTCGGAAGATACTGTTATGCTGTGGGTTCAAATAAAGAAGCAAGCCGGCTATCCGGTATTAATGTCACAAAACATTTTCGCAGAGTTTACTTAATCGAGGGCGCACTTGCAGGAATTACGGGAATTATAATGATGTCATATCTAAATGTTGGAGCATCCAGTGAAGCTGTTGGATTGGAAGCATATGCAATAGCTGCATCAATTATTGGTGGAACACAGTTTGGAGGTGGTATTGGAACAATTGGAGGAGCCGTATCAGGCTTGTTTACAATCGAAGTATTTAAAAATGGGCTGGCTGTTATAGGAATTAATACATATGGGCAGCATGCAGTCACAGGTTTATTAATCTTAATAGCAATTGGTATTGATTATTTAAGAAAAGAAAGCTTATTTAAGATAACAACAGTGAAAGCAAGAAATAAAAAATAATAGTATATTTGGAGGTTTTAATTATGAAAAAATTGATTGCATTAGTAATGCTAATCGGTATGACTTTAGCAGCAGTAACTGGTTGTTCTTCAAAGGACACGAAGAATGGAGATGTAACGGAAGCAAACAACACTAATCAGGCTGGCACAAATAGTACAACGAATAAAAAATTGTATTTCGTATCCTTAAATGATCAGGGTCCCTATTGGATGCCTCTCATTGAAAGTGCTAAAAAAACGGCAGAAGAAAGAGGATATAATTTAATCGTGAAATCCGGTGTAGCCGGGGACCCTTCCAGACCGCAGAAATTATTGGAAGCAATTCAAGAGGGGATTGATCAGAATGTGGCGGGCCTTGCAATGGCAGCACTTGATCCTGAGATGTTTGATAAAAAAGCGGAAGAGGCTAGTGCAAAAGGTATTAAAGTAGTTACCTTTGATACAGATATCGCTACATCCGATTATAGATTATCTTATATTGGTACAGATAATTATGAAGCAGGTATGGAGTTAGGTAAAAAAAGTGCTGCGGATATGATTAGCAAGGGAATTACTTCCGGTAAAGTAACCTGCATTACATACAGCGGATCAGCACAAAACATGGTGGATCGTTATAAAGGATTACAAGAGGGGTTTGCTGAAGGAATGGGTGAATATGCGGACAACTTCACATGGTGTGAATGGATTATCAATGATTTAAGTGCATCCGAGGCAAAACGTCAGTTAGAATCTCAGATTATAGCAAATGAAGACTTAAGAGCAGTATTTACTTTAGGTACGGAATCTGTTATTACAGGCGCTATGGAAGCGATTAAATCGCAGAATAAGCAGGGCGTGCTATTACATTATGGCTTTGACTATTCCCAGACCTTTGAGCCAGGAATTGAAGATGAGTTAATTACAGCAATTGTTGACCAAAACTGTGCTGAGATTGGTCGTACAATCGTTGAGAAGATGATTGATGCTGCGGAAGGTAAAGAAATTGATAATACATATCCGATTGCTGTCAATTGGGTATTAGCCGATGAAATCATCGAATATGGTAAGATGAAAATGAACCAATAATTAAATAAGGTTGTAAAGTAAAATAGAAAACAGGGGGCTGTTTGTAATATTAATGTTAATAAGCTAAGTAAATAATCGAGTCTGGTATTTTAAATAAAAGTAGTTGAAAATAGTTCGTTCTATTTTTGACTACTTTTATAAATCTTCCTTTCTGCGTGGCGTTTGCGCCCATCTTTTTGGATACAAATTTTAATTTTGGTTAAGCTAATTTTACTATTGGCGTTAGTGGTTAAACTTTCAAATCAGTTAAAATAATTTTTTTCCATCAGCGGATTGACCGTTTAAAAATAAACTGGTATAATAAAATGCATAAAACTAATAAAAGGATGTGAGATAATGGACAGTATTCCTCGAAGTCGATTATGCCGTTTTAACTTCCAGTACGAAAACATAAATCGATTGGTTAACATTTTTAACAGGTTGTTGTCCATTGTGCACATATGCTGATGGACTATTCGTCCTGATATAAAGTGTCGCCTTTCGGGGCGGCTTTTTTGCTGCTTTGATTGTTTTCACTGGAAATTCTAAAAAAGAAAGGAATGATTCTAGTGAATTTCATGAAAAGAAAAAAACTTGGAAAAGAGATACAAAAAAATAAGCATAATATCGAGATGAGGCTTCGCTCTTTTGCCTTTCTAACGGAAAGGGAATTGTTTGCACGTCTATCCGCTACGCACGCAGGTTTCACAAGTGAAGAAGCGGAAAAGCGGCAGCATGAATTTGGGAAAAACGTAATCACGGTAGGAAATAAAAATACTATGCTGCACCGGTTGAGGGAGGCGGTTATCAATCCCTTTAACATTATTTTACTTCTCATTGCCGTAATCACTTATTTTACTGATGTTCTGGCATCGTCACGGCCCGATTACTTTACGGTAACGATTATTTTATCGCTGGTGATCTTATCCAGCTTGGTTGCCTTTATACAAAGCGAGCGGTCCAACACCGCTGCTGAAAATTTGTCAAAAATGATTTCCAATAAAGCAGACGTCTGGCGGGATGGAGCGCTGAAGTCGATTCCGATAGATGAAGTTGTTCCCGGTGATATTGTCCGGCTTTCAGCAGGGGATATGCTACCGGCAGATGTGCGGTTTTTGACGACGAAGGACACCTTTGTCGCGCAGTCAGCTTTAACCGGCGAATCGAATCCTGTGGAGAAATTCAGCAATGCAAAAAACAATCCAGGCGATGGATTAACCGATTTAAAAAACCTTGGCTTTATGGGTTCCAACGTGATTAGCGGCAGTGCTACGGCAATCGTGCTGGAGATCGGAAATAGTACGTATTTTGGTTCTATGGCAAAATCCCTGTCCGGAGATCAAGCTAAAACGAGCTTTGAGCGCGGCGTGGATTCGGTTAGCAATCTCTTGGTTCGAATGATGCTTGTAATGGTGCCGATCGTATTTCTGATCAATGGATTTGCAAAGGGAGAGTGGTCGAGTTCCTTGCTTTTTGCAATCAGTATCGCAGTGGGCCTTACACCGGAAATGCTTCCGGTTATTATGACTTCGACCCTGGCGAAAGGCGCAGTTTCCATGTCCAAGCACAAGGTTATTGTCCGTACACTTGGAGCGATACAGACTTTTGGAGAAATGGACGTACTCTGCACGGATAAAACCGGGACCTTGACCGAGGACAAGATCGTACTGGAGAAGTACATGAACCTGCGTGGTGAGGACGACACCCGTATCCTGCGCCATGCTTATCTTAACAGCTATTTTCAAACCGGACTTAAGAATCTGATTGATCTTGCCATAATCAACCGTGCTAAGCAAAATGGGCTTGAGAATATTCTTGATCGGTATACCCGTATCGACGAAATTCCCTTTGATTTTTCTCGCCGAAGGATGAGTGTTGTCTTAACAGACGAAAATGGGAAGCGCCAGCTCATCACAAAGGGTGCGGTAGAAGAAATGATCAACATCTCATCTTTTGTGGAGATGCATGGTAGCGTTTTGCCGATGGATGAAGAAATAAGACGCGCCGCTCTTGGAGTTTATGAAAAATACAATGCGGATGGTCTGCGAATGATTGCCATAGCACAAAAAAATGAGGTTCCAGGCAGCGGGGCTTTTAGCGTTGCGGATGAAAGGGATATGGTTTTAATCGGCTTTGTTGGTTTTCTCGATCCGCCAAAGGAGAGTGCCAAAGCTGCCATAAGCGCCCTTCGGGAACACGGTGTGCGAACCGTTGTCCTTACCGGGGACAGCGAAGGTGTAGCGGGGAAGGTCTGCAGCAAAGTGGGTGTAAACACTTCTCGGCTGCTGACGGGCGGTGATATAGACCAAATGGATGACGCTGCCCTATTGGATGCGGTAATCAGCTGTGATCTATTTGCAAAGCTGTCTCCATCTCAAAAGAAAAGAGTGGTAAGCGCATTTCAGACAGCAGGGCATACCGTCGGTTATATGGGAGATGGTATCAACGATGCTCCCGCACTTCGGCAGGCGGATGTAGGCATTTCTGTAGACAGCGCTGTAGATATCGCTAAGGAGACCGCTGATATTATCCTTCTGGAAAAGGATTTGATGGTGCTTGAGGAAGGTGTTATCGAAGGCCGTCGTACGTTTGGAAATATTATAAAATATATTAAGATGGCTGCAAGCGGTAATTTTGGTAATATGATTTCTGTCATTGTGGCAAGCATCTTCCTACCGTTTTTGCCGATGCTTCCTGTCCAGATACTGGCACAAAACCTCCTGTGTGATTTTGCTCAGATGGGGATACCTTTTGACAGTGTGGATGAAAAATATATTAAAAAACCGCGTAAATGGGAAACAAAATCTATCCGATCCTTCATAGCCTATATGGGACCGCTTAGTTCTATATTTGACATAATGTGTTTTGCCGTTATGTGGTGGGTCATCGGAGCTAATACAGCAGAACTCGCGCCATTGTTCCGATGCGGTTGGTTCGTATTTGGTACGGTATCACAGGTGTTGGTTATCCATATGATCCGCACCGCGAAAATACCATTCTTACAGAGCAGGCCATCTACCCCGCTATTGGTATCTACTTTGATTGTTGCTGTTGCAGCAATCGTGGTTGGATTTAGTAAATTTGCAATCGGCATTGATATGATGGCGCTTCCGGTTTCTTTTGCACCATGGCTGATTATGATTCTGGCGGGATACTTTCTTTTTGCACAGTTCATTAAAACGTTTTATATTAGACATTACGGGGAATGGCTTTAAGCAGTGGATATGACATAGGATTAAGGAAGCATAAGATAAACCAGAACTTATCGGTAAGGAATCATCAAAGGTACCGTCCTTTTCGAGTTTACCCGATGAAGCAGTTTTCCAGTTGCAGGAGTGGATTTGGCAGAGGTTTTATACGAATTAATAGGAGTTGCAACGATAATTAACAGGATTGTTTCTACGCTTTGACACATTGTTAAGCTTGCTTGGTGGCATTTCTATATCTTTTTCAATATAGTGAAACCACCAAAAGATAAGGAGAAAAACAATATGATCAAAGTAAAAAACTTTCTAAAAAACAGTAATCCCTTTAAGGCAATTGAAGAAAATTCTAAACTGGAATATGTCATTCAAAAGGTGTTGGGATTTGGTTTTATCTATGCCATATCAGCATTCGTTATGGAAGGAATTATCATTCTCATATTTACTTGTTTGGGATATGATCTTCTGCATGGGGAAATGCCGTCAGGCGTATGGGTAAAATTGCTGCCGTTATATGGATTTGCAGGTTTTGGTGTAAATACATTATTATATGTAAAATTTATTGAGAAGAGAAAGCTATCAAGTATATTGCTCTATGCAAATAAGAGATCTTTATTTCAGTTTGTGTACAATTTTATTGTAGGTTTCTTACTGGTAGGAGTGATGATTGGTATTTTGATAATCACGGGTAATTACAAATTTGCAGGCTTTGGAAGAATAGATATTGTCACCCTGATTCTGGGTTTGTCAGCATATATAATCCAAGGATCTGTGGAAGAAATTATGTGCCGGGGATTTTTGCAAAACACCTTATGCAGAAAAATAGGTATGGCAGGTGCTGTTATTATTAGCAGTATGTTGTTTATTGCTCCGCATATAATGTCAATCATCCGGATGGAAAGATTATTGGTTTATACCTCCATAATTAATTTGGTTTTCGTATCTTTTCTATTTTCCTTAGCGATGATAAAGGATAATTCGATTGCAGCATCCTGTGGTATACATATTGGTTGGAATTTTGCTTTAGATGTGATATGTGGATTGCAGGTTAGCGGTAAGGAAGCTTCTAATGGAATAATAAAGTTCTCTAATCAATCGGGTTATGATTGGATTACAGGCGGCAATTATGGTATTGAAGCAAGTGTAATATTAATTCTCGTTTTGGCTGTATTGAATGTTATATATCTAGTTAGGATAAAAAGAAAGCGAGTAAACAATGGAATTTAATAAAAAGCTATATGATTTAAGAAAGAAGAGCGGTATCTCTCAGGAAGAGTTGGCCAATGAGGTTAATGTTACACGGCAAACAATATCAAAATGGGAGTTGGGAGAATCTACTCCGGATATGGAAAAAATGATTGCATTAAGTAATTATTTTGATATTACATTGGATGAATTAGTCTTAGGAAGAAAACCGTTTTCTTTCGAAGAAAAGAAAGAGGAAACGGCAGTAACACAAATCAGGAATAGCAAGGTGTTTACTCAAGTAAATCAAAAGAAAATCCGAAAGGGATTAAAAATAACAGGCATTATTGCAGTGATAATTTTATCAATAGATATTATTTCAATGATAATTTATTTTGTTATAAATGGTGTACCACAGTAAAGAATGAGAAAACAACGCCATTGAGATAAGAAAATAACATAAAAAGACATAGTTTTCCTGAGGAAAGCTGTGTCTTTCTTAACATGGGAAACCGTGGTATAGTTGACATAAAGAATGCTTATCGTATAAAACAATCATGAAATCATGATGCACAGTAAATTACGCAGAAATGAGGCTAAAATGCAATATAATGTGGATGTACAGACAACAGCAGCATATGCTGATAAATATAATCAGCCGTGTGACTGCATATACTGTCTTAATTATCAGAAAACTTTTGCATCCTGCTATCCTGAAATAATCAATATACTACAAGATTTTGGCATTCCAATAGAGCGCCCATTGGAGGTTATAGATTGCTATTGGAATGATGCGAAGGACAAGCGCCGATATGAGAGTTATTATTCTGTGAAGGGCAATCTGCTGGAGGATAAACTACAGATTTACGCAGAAAGTGCAGTTATCACCCTTTACTGTTCCGACACGGATATACCGATTTATGGGAACACTGGAATGGAGAAACCTTATTTTATTCTTGCAATTACGGATATTGAACTGCCTTGGGTATTGCCAGAACAGCCCATTGACTGACGGGGCAAATTCGTATGGCTAATTTTTTATGCTGTGATTAAATCATATTCAGAAATTGGAGGAAAAGCAATGAAACTTGACCGGTTACTTGGAATACTTACGCTCCTGCTCCAAAATGATCGGGTAACCGCTCCCTATCTTGCAGAAAGGTTTGAGGTTTCCCGTCGCACGATTGGAAGGGATATCGACGCCCTTTGCCAGGCAGGCATACCAGTTATTACATATCAGGGCAGCGGTGGGGGAATCTCGGTCGCAGATGGATTCAAACTTGATAAAAGCATCCTGACCGCCGACGAGCTTTCCGGGATTATCGCCGCACTCAAGGGAATCGGAAGTGTGTCGGACAAATCTAATATTGAGAAAACGCTGGATAAATTGTCTGCCAATAAGGATGCTGTCGTATCCCTTCGTATGCCGGTTGTAATCGACCTTGCTTCCCATTACAGAGGCAACCTGACAGAAAAAATTGAGCTTATCAAAAGGGCTGTCCGTGAGCAGCAGTTGATTGAATTTGACTATTACTATGAAAAGGGTATGACACATCGACACATTGAGCCATACTTTGTCATCTTCCAGTGGACAGCTTGGTATGTGTTCGGCTACTGCATGGACCGTAAGGATTGGCGGCTGTTTAAGCTTGGGCGATTATGGGATTTACAGCTATGCAACGAAACCTATATCCCGCGTGAAATACCGCCCGAAAAGCGTGATTTCAATTCCTGCTTGCCAGATGACAAGAAACTCGTAGCATTGTTTGAACCGTCGGTGAGATATCAGCTGATCGAAGCATATGGACTTCATTGTTACACAGAAACGAAGGAAGGAAAGCTCCGGCTTGAAATCGGATACACCAACCGGGATTTCGTGATTTCGTGGCTGCTGGGTTTCGGCGGTAAAGCCAAAGTGCTGGAGCCGCAGGATATTGCTGACACAATATGCGATACTGCCAAAAATATTCTTGAAGCTTATAAATGAACAGGACAGACTGTTGTCTTGTTCAGCATGGTAGTATAGGTATGAAAGGAGATGAGCGATTATGAACATTGAAACATGTGCGATAAATACCAAGGAAGTGATTCGTACATTGGAAGCGGAAGATACGCTGACGCTTGCAACCTGCGAAAAAAATCGTGTCACCATTCGTCCGATGAGCCATATTAATGTCGGGTTGGAAATTTATTTCCAGACGGCCTATGATTCGTTGAAAATGCAGCAGATTGCAGCTAATCCGTTTGTGGCATTGTGTGTCGGAACCTTTGAGATTGAGGGAACGGCAGACGTGTGTGGCCATCCGTTGTCAGAACAAAATGCGTTTTTTGCTCAGGCGTATCAGCAGAAGCATCCGGGTAGTTTCAGAATGTATTCTTCATTAGATGACGAAATTGTTATGCATGTCACAATTCACCGAATCCGGCAATGGCGGTATATTAATGGGAAACCGGTCTTGGCGGAATCGAATATAAAAAGGGATAATTGATATGAAAATCGAAATTTAAGCTAAAAAGCTTGGAAAGGAGGTAAAATATGGTTGATTCACGTTGCGGGCTCCATTGCACCGGGTGTGAATGGAAGGAATCCTGCGGATGCGGCGGTTGCATGGAAACGATGGGGCATCCCTTTCACGGCGAATGTCCGATTGCCATATGCTGTCAGAATAAAGGCTATGTACATTGCGGTGAATGCAATATCATCCCTTGCGATAAATTGTATTCCTACAGCTATCTCGACCCGGAGCATGGGGATAAACCGCAGGGTGCAAGAGTGGAGGTTTGCCGCCGCTGGGCAGCCGAAAGCGATAGCAATGTATGGGAAAATGTATTGCTTACCTCCGCAGGATTTGAGGATTTTGAAGGAAAAATAAAAAGCAATATTGTTGATTGCTTTTTGAAAATGCTCGGTAAGCCCATAGGTAAAGCAAAAATATTATTTATTCCGACCGCTGCAACCAGGGATGAAGCAAAAGAAATGGCTGACTGGTGCAAGCAGGAACTAATAAGACTGGGCGTTAAAGAGGATAACATCCGTACATACGATATTGACGGAACGATCCAGGAGAAGGAAGCAATGATGTTTGATGCCGTCTATTTCACCGGGGGTGATACCTCTTATCTGCTTCAACGTATTAAGAAAACAGAATTTGATAGTATTATTAAAAAAATGGTCTACGCAAACAAAGTTTATGTAGGTGTGAGTGCCGGCAGTATGATTGCAACACCGAATATTGGTGAGCCTTATGAAGAAGAAACGTCGGGGCTGTGCCTAATTAATGCTTATCTTTCCGTTCATTGCTCGGAAGATAGGAAGGCGAGAGCCGATTTGCCGTTACCTCATATACCGCTTACCGATTATCAGGCGATAGCTGTTTGCTGGGATGGATATAGGATAATTGAAGGATAGAGTATTTTAGAAAAGCCTCCTATATGACAATGATATTGACTTGCGACACCTTTATCAGTGTAATATAAGAGGCTTTTTATGGATTAATTGGTTCTTTTAGAAATGAAATTTTCCACATCATCATCCGTTAGAAGATCAAACGAATCATCTTTGGTACCATCTCTTACAAGTCGAATATACATAGGAGCGGCATCTTTACTTCCGCCGCCGATTAGCAGATAAAAATCCTCATCAATGTCATAACATAAAATATACAATCCACTGCCAATTTCCATACCTTCATATTTCTCAAAATCATCCCATGAAAGGGAATCTTTCTTTTTCGCCAATTCGATCACATCATCCAGAGTAAGTTCACTCTTTTCTCTTCGGAAAAACTGCCATTCGTTATCTATCATAACAACAACGCCATCTTCGTAAAAGGCATATTCCGAACCCACGCAGCCAAAGTTACTTTGACCGTTCTCTGCTGGAATTTCTGTAGCATCTACATCGGATGAGATTGTACCAAGAATTGAAGTATCCTCGATTTCTACGGGTATTTGCTTACCGGTATCAAGGTAAAGAACATCTTCGACCATGATCGTCGGAATCCGATCCCACTGAATAAGTTCCTCGCTGGTTTTCTGATCTTTGCTGCACCCAGCTAGTACAAAGCAGATGGATAGTACGATAGAAAATAAAAAGAATAAAGGATGTCTCTTCATCCCATGCATGCTCCTTCCCATTATAATTGATAGGAGTGTCATAAGTCATATAAACTATGAGCATGAATATATATGCGATTCTATTCATGTCAAAATTTTGAAAGGATTTATGACACTCCTATCAATATCCTGATTTTTCCACTATATAATATAGACGAAATCTTTTTAGGAACGGTTCCATCCTCCTTTTCTTACAGCTTAATGAAAGTTAGGCTGATTACGAAAGCAACGGCAGCAGTCAGTTGACCCCATATCAATTCACGGAAGGTATGCCTTTTTAATTCCAGTGATGCCCATGTAACAATAGCAAAGAGTAGGACACAGGGTAGAATGCTTTTCCATCCGATAAAATAGATCATCAAAAACAGTGGTCCAGCAATGCTGCAGGCATGACCGCTGGCGCGAATTTTTATAAATTTATTGAATACAATCAGGATAAGAACAGAGATAAAATAGGTATGATAGATCAGCATCAAACGGTAAGCGACATCAATCAATCCATAAATTACGGCTCCCAGATACCCGGCAAAGGTCAGAATAAAAGCAAGCTTTCGCTGTCCTTTACGACCTTTCTTTTTCAGAGAGGGTATCAATGCCGATAATGGATATGCGAATAGTGGAACGATTCCTAGAAATAAAATTGATAGAATAAGCTCGGCAGGTCCGGCAATAATTCCGTCTTTTGCGAAATATAGTAAGGTCAATAGAAGGTAGACCATCACGGGCGGTACGGTAACGGCTCTTATAATTTTTGCAATCTTTTCTTTTATTGTCATTTTAACCTCATTTCTGCGCGGCTTTTACATACAGGAAGCTTGTGGAGCTGCGCCAGACACAAGCTTTGTTATTCTGGTGTGCTTTTCCATTTTGCTTAGTATAGCACAACGAATTTATTTTGCAAAGCTAACGAAAAAAATTGTTGACATTCATTTAAGGCAGTTGTAGAATATCATTAACGACAATTGTCTTAAAGGAGCTGATATAATGAAAACAATGAAAAAACTACCCGATACAGAATTTGATATCATGAAAGTGGTGTGGGCAAATGAACCGCCTATAACAACCAATACGATAATGCAGCAGCTTGGAAATGAAAGAGAGTGGAAAGCGCAGACCGTCAATTCTCTTATGCTGCGGTTGGTGAAGCGCGGCTTCCTGAGAACAGAAAAAAACGGGAAAGAACGTACCTATTTTCCCATAATCAGTAAGGAGGCTTACCTAAAATTTGAAACAGGTGATTTTATAGAGCGCTTTCACGAAAATTCTTTTACCAGCCTGATTGCCACACTGTACAACGGAGATAAGATAAAGGACAGCGACCTTGCTAAACTGGAAAAATGGTTAAAAGAAAGGCGGGATTAAGATAGAAAAATTCATTACTACCTTGATTCAATGTACCGTTTCCATGGCAATCATAACGCTTTTATATAGGATGATTGTACCCCTTTTATCAAAACGGTATACTGCGAAGTGGTGTTATATGATTTGGCTGGTCATTGCGGCAGGCTGGGTCATTCCTTTTCGTCCCAGAATCAATCTTTCGTTTCTTTCGGTGCAGATGCCGGAGATAACCGTAATGCCGGTACTTCCAATGATTGGCGCCGTGCCATTTTGAAGTGATGTGGGAAATCCGGGAGAAGTGGGAGATTGGGTGAACCCTGCGAGAACAATTTCCTTATGGCTGGTGCTTACGTTGATATGGGGCTTTGGCGTTATTAGTATTGTGGTTTATCATGCTTTGCGGCATTGCCGCTTTATAAAGATCGTCCGCCGGTGGAGTGAACCAGTGACTGATTTGAAGGACTTGGAGATTTTGCATAATGTAACGTCTGAGCTGGGAATTAAGAGACCGGTAGGGCTGAGGGTGTGCCAGGGTATCATAAGTCCAATGCTTGTTGGTTTTATCCACCCTGTTATTTTATTACCGAAGATTAAAATGACAGAGGAAGAACTCGCATTGATTCTAAAGCATGAGCTAATTCATTGGGTACGGCATGACCTTTGGTATAAGGCATTGATTTTGGCGGCGACCACGCTTCATTGGTTTAATCCGGTGGTTTATCTTATGGCGAAAGGGGCGGCGCTGCAATGTGAAATCTCTTGTGACGCACTTGTGTTAGCCAAAGCAGATCTTGTGCAGCGCAGGCAATACGGTGAGACGATCCTTGGGATAGTCAGAAACGGGGCAAAACTTCGAACGGCATTATCAACTAATTTCTATGGAGGGAAGAGAGGAATGAAAAACCGTATTTTTTCCATTATGGATACAAAGAAAAAGAAAGCTGGCGCTGCGGTTTTTTGTATGGCGGTGGCAGGGATTATAATGACCGGAGCCGCATTTGCAGCAGCTTCCGATCAAGAGCAGACAAATGCATTGGAACGTAATATTTCATTTTCTAAGAAAGAGACCGCAGAACAGGAACACAGGGAAGAAATAGCGGAACGGTATGCGGTCTACACGAAGTATGGGCTAACCTATAACAAAGAAAAAGACCGGTTTTTTTACAATGGTCAGCTGGTAAGATTTTTCGCTGATAAGCTGGATGAGGAAGGTTTTTATACCACATTTAGTTATACGGATGGTGATGTTGATTTGCGCAGTATCCGCAGTGAATCGTATGAACTGATGGGTATAGAGCCTGTAAGTCAAGAAGAATACGACCAACGAACAGCTAAAATGAAGACTTTCTCCAAAAGCTCAGCCGCCATCCAAGAAAATATGGATGAGGGCTCCGTTAACATTAATCAGGATTCTATTGAGACCGGTGATTCGGATAGGAATACAGGCGGGGAAACTGGTATAACGCAAGAAAATGTAGATGGAACTATTATAACCAACGACGGTACAACTGCTATCGAGGTTGGAGATCAGAACGGTGAAGATCATTCTCTTTCCGCATATACCCAATATGGGGTTTCTTATAATAAGAAAGAAGACGTTTGGATATATCAGAAAAAACCCATCCATTTTCTTTACGATGAAGGATATATTACATTTATAGATAATGGCAGCTTTGCCCTTGAAGACGGCTGGCTTTTACAGGTAGTCAGAGGAGCTGATGGCAGTATGGAACGACTTATTGAAATAACACAAGCAGAGGCTGATGCAGTAATTAACTGACCTTGAAATAGATATAGGTTCTGTCACATCTTATTGTTGATTTTGTGATTTAAAGTGAGCAGAGAAAAAATACTCTGCTCACTAAATTATACATATTATACTTTACAAGCTATTAAGCCATTTAGGTATGGTATCACATTTTCTTTCAATTCAAAGTTCATCTAAATGCTCCTTTCAATTATCGAGTCAATTACTAAGATGAACTTCTCTTCTTGATTTTGCCATTAAATTACCTCCTGTGGCCATATGGTAGTGTCAAATAACTACCTTGTTTTATTGTTCTAAACCTTGATTTTATGGGAGTTTGCAATAAAAAGAGCAATGACCTCCCTTTTTTGGTATAATGTCCTCGACGAAAACTCCAAAATACCTGAAAGGATTTCATTG
>SVEA01000083.1 GCA_015057615.1 Lachnospiraceae bacterium
ACGCTTTCGCTTAGTTGCATTACGTAGCGGTACATAAGGCTCCAAAATACGGAGCCAAAGTACCAACGAATGCAAATACTCCTTATCGGATATCATTTGTCGAAATCATATTATAGACTTTGCCCATGTGTGAACAGTAACGTATGTAAATAAATATGTTGAATTTTTTGTCAATTATGGTTGATAACTTTATTAATTTGTACTACAATCAAATTGATGGTAAATTATAGAAGGGGGAATTCTTATGAAAAATTTATTTAAGAAGTTATTTGTATCGTCGCTAATTATTACGTTAGCATTTCAGTACCATCCACAAGAAGCTAAAGCTTATACTGCAACTGGATTTAATGCATATTATATCTCTGTAGGAAAAGCTGACTGCATCTTAATACAACAGGGCGACTTATATGGTCTTATTGATACTGGTAATACTACTGACTTAGCAGTAGTTGAAAACTTCCTTGATAGAAAAGGAGTTACAACTTTAGAATTTATAATAATAACCCATCTTGATGTTGATCATTGTGGCAATGTTACGCCATTGGCAATAGAATATAATGCAAAGAGTATTGTTTATAGAGAACTAAGTAGTACTGCTCAAGAAAAATTAACTTCTGGAGGATATCTGGATAGATACAACGAAATTTTAGGTTTATCAGCCGCCAAAAATACAAATAGTTATGCTGGAAGATCATTAAAATTTGGTGATGCAACAATAAATTTCTATAGTAGACAAGCATCTTTCATAGATGATAATGATCCTAAATTCAATAATGTTGGTTTATCCACAAGAATTAATCTAGACTCTCTAATTTTTCAAATAGTTTATAAATCAAATAAATTTTTCTTCTTAGGTGATGCTGGAACATCTGCTAATGATTATGTGTCAAATAATTACTCAGCTGCAATATTAAAATCAGATGTATTAAAAATTTCTCATCATGGTATGTCTGCTAATAATACTGTAGGTATAATAACATCTGTTGGAGCATCCATTGCTATAAATTCTGCTTCTCCTGATTTTGCAACACAAGCTACTACAAAAAAACGATTAGAAGCTGCTAATGAGAACGTAAAAATCTATGAAACATGGAATATACCTAGTTATATGCCAGCAGATTCTAATACATATACTGGTATCTTAGTTATGTCCAATGGAACTAAAGTAACAACTTATGGTGTTTATAATAGGGGTGCTACCTCCTGTAACAAAACAAAATTTAATTAACAATAATATTAGCATTATATGTAATTAAATAAGACCTAAAAAATCTATGTGGGCTTGTGTCTAAACTATTGACACAAGTCCCAAATTCGTATTATAAGGTTAAATAAGATAGCTATTGAAGTGGTTGGATTTTACGTTTTTAGGATCGGGACGCGTCAATGAAGACTACATGGAAAAAACATCGGATTCTCTCTATCGCCTTAGTCTGCTCAACATTGTATATTATGAGTATTTAATTATAACTTTTTCTAAGATAAGAGTAGAAGATTTTGAATACGATGAAACATGAATAGGGGATTTGTAGAATAACAATATATTTTTGCTTGATATTTTTAAATAGATGGGATAATATTACTTTACTTTGAAAGTAAAAGCATTAAAGGCTTGGAAATTATTTAAACATAAGGTTTAATAGTTTTCAAGCTTTTTGTTCGTTTTAAAAGAGAGTGGTAATTGGATGTATGAAGAAAACCTCAATCCCAAAGTAGAATGAGTTTAATAATTGCCTTAGTTTATTTTGGTAAACATTAAGAAAATATAGCGTTTATAGTAACAATTTAACAAATATATTAAAATATGGTAATATATAACTAAATTAAACAGAAAGGGGGATAGAAAGTTAAAATATAACATATAACACATAACAAGGAGGTAAAATTAAAATGAAAAATTTAAAAAAGTTTATATCCCTATTATTGTGCTTTGTTTTTTTGTTTTGTATCAATTGCACGGATTTAAAGGCAGCAGAGGTAGGTGTTTATGAAAGATATACAGTAATAAACAAAAAAATAAATGCCGAGCTGGAAAATAACATCTCCCCGGTAGAGGTTTTTGAAAACTTAAGTGATTACGAAGTTAAAACACTTATGGAAGTGTATGACATTAAGGAAGATACATCAAGTTATGGATTTATAGAAGAAATAGCTAATAACCCTGAAGTAGAATTAATTGATAATTTAGCCGATACATATTATAATTATTATACTGAACATGGGGAATTGCCAGTATCTGTAGATTTGTCTCAAACAGGTGATAATCAAATAACTGCTAGTACTACAGCAGATTACTCAACGATTATGCAAAATGTAGGGTATAACTTTACTATTGAGCAAATAGCAGCTCAACTTGTCGCGATAGGTACTTATATAAATATTAGCAGTGCTTTTCCATTTCTTGGTCTTTTAGCATTAGTAGTTGGTATGGGATTGATTGCATTTACTTCTATAACAATTGCATATTGTGCGGTTGCTGTAGGGGCAAATAATTTAATTTTAACATGGTATGTGAGTTCATTACATAATTTGATAAATGCTAGGACAACCACAACTGCAATTTTGGCTCAGAAAGAACAAGGAGCAGAATATTGGAAAGCTTATTTGGTCAATTATCAAGGCATGGGTGGTATTCAGGTTGTTAATACAATAAGTGAACAGGATGCATTAGCTATAGTACTAGCGAATCAAGTGGATCCTAATGTATTAGCAGTTGATATAAATCATGCTGCCTATCTTGGTACCATTGCATCTCCACAATATGGTATTACATTTGATAAGCCACATAAGCTTGCGGAACGACCTTTAAATATGTATCATGTTCATGCTAATACAGGCCCACAGCATTCGGGAATTACACATATTTTTTATTTAATCTAATAGTTGATTTCATTACATAGTTTTGTTATAATTGAGGACCTCACAAAACTGGTAGTATTTATCATAAAATAAAAATTACTAGTTTTGTAGAGGTTTTTTATTAAGGTTGGTTTTCAAGGTTGAATGGTTGTTCTATTATAATATGATATGAGAGACAAAAGCTGATTTATAAACTTGACTTCGTCAATTTGCACAATAAATGTGTTGACAAGTAATAGGAAACAAATTTTATTCGCAACACGCAGTTCCGCAAAGCACTGCATAAAACGCAGTCCTTGGATTGAAGTATGTAGTGGTACATAAGATCACAAAATACGTGGTCTAAGTGCCAACGACTTCAAACAGTTGTGAATCAAAATTTTGTTTCCTATTACTTAAGTTTGACCTTGCTTTGTGCAAATTGATGAAGACGATTTGTTAAGAGGGCTTTTGTCAGGCTAATCATAATATAAATAGAACTATGAAAATGAGTAAATTAATATATTATTAGAGAAAGGGGTATTAATGTTAACCGATTATGTACATTTTCTAATGATTAATTTAGTCTATACGAACGAAAGATTTGGGAATGCATTCCGCACATATCAGCAAGAACATCCGGAAAATAAAGAGTGCAAAGCAACCTACAACGAAGAATTTGTAGATTTCATGATTAAGATGATTCGTGACGACAAAAATTATGATTTTACCAGCTATAATAAATTAGAGGAGCTGTTTCAATATATTGATGGAGATCTTCGATTTGAAGAGAAAAGAGATCAATACAATAGAGATCATATTGAACAAATAATTGAGAAGCGTAAAAAAATGGAAAAACATGAATTGTGGGACTATTCGTTCCACGATAGTCATTTACTTAAATTGGAAACAAATAATCGAAAAAAGGAATGCAAGCTTTTCTTCCATGGTGTATTGGTATATGGTGATAAAAGAAAGAATAAAGAGAACGATAGGGTAGAAGCAGGGGATATACTGGTTACGTTAATGGATGTTAAGGAGATAAAGCTGGATGGAACTTTGGATTTTGAATTTTTAAAATGGGGACGCGTCTATGAAGGCTATATGGAAAAAACATCAGATTCCCTTTATCGCTTTAGTCTGCTCAACATTGTAAATAATGAGCATTTAATTATTGAAATAGTTTTTTCTAAGATAAGAGTAGATGATTTTGAATACGATGAGTCAAAGGATAGGGGAGTGTAGAAATGATAATGGGGTATGAGTAGTGTAATAAAAGTATTGTATGAAAGGTGTGTGAGCAATGTCTCAAAAGGATATCCGAGATTCGGAGATAGTTAAACAACAGCAGGATGATCTATTTATAAAAAAGGAATCGTTCTTAAGCTGTTATTTACACTGTATAATACTCAGTCTAATTTTTAACAACGAAAGATTTGGAAGAGCATTTCGCTCATATCAACAGGAGCATCCGGAAAATAGAGAGTGCAAAGCAACCTACAACGAAGAATTTGTGGATTTAATGATTAAGATGATTCGAGATGACAAAAATTATGATTTTACCGGCTATAATAAATTAGAGGAGCTTTTTCAATATATTGATGGACATCTTCGATTTGAAAAGAAAAGAGATCAATACAATAGAGATCATATGGAGCAAATAATTGAGTCTGTCGAAAGAGAAGAAAAACATGCATTGTCGGACTATGCTTTATATGATAGCTATTTGCTTAAGTTGGAAATAAATAATCGAAAGAAGGAATGTAAGCTTTTCTTCCATAATGTATCGGTATCTGGTGATAAAAAAAAGAATAAAGAGAACGACTGGGTAGAAGGTGGAGATATAGCGGTTACATTAATGGATGTTAAGGAGATAAAGCTGGATGGCACATTGGATTTTGAATTAATAAATTGTGGAAGCATCGATGAAAGCTCCATGGATAAAATATCAGAATCGCTTTATCGTCTTAGTTTACTTAGAATTGCAAATTATGAGTATTTAATTATTGAAATAATCTTTTCTAAAATAAGAGTAGAAGATTTTGAATACGTTGAATCAAAGGAATAGAGATTTTCAGATAACAATATATTCTTTTGTTTGACATTTTTAAATGGATGGGATAATATTACTTTATTGGTAATTACTAATTAAGAAAGGTATGGGAATGAGTATGAAGAAAAGATTATTATCCCTTCTTCTGGTTCTTACAATGGCTGTTACGTTACTGCCTCCGGTCAATACACAGGCAGCGAAGAAGGATACGACTGTCAAAGCTACAGAACCGGTAGAAGCAGAAGTTGCTCCACAATTTAGTCTATGGGCGCAGGAAGACCTGTTGACAGGTGACAATTACGATATTTATCCAAAGACCTGGTATGAAAAAGGAATGACAAAGCCGATTAAAGCTTCACAGCTTCGTGTCTTACTTGCAGGAGTACGTAAAAAGATCCTGAAGACGGAATGTGTGACCAAGGAATTGGATTATTATTTCAATATTAATAATTCTTTGACCGTAGAAGAGGTACTGAATCAACTTTATTCCGTAATTGCATCCTACGAGTATACGAAGGATCTTGGACTTCGGAAAAGGTATGCGCCGACTGCCTATATGCAGGAATATGGTATCTTTACCGGTGCAAAAGAAGAGTTGAAACTTAAGGATGTTTGTACGGTAGAGCAGGCATGTGTATTTGCCTCCAGGTTAATCACCCATATCTATGATACATTGGATGCCGGCAGTAAGGGCTTCCTATGGGAGATCAATTCCGGGGAGAATAAGGTTTATCTGCTGGGCTCCATTCATATGGCTTCCTATGATATCTATCCTTTTAGTAAAAATATTCGGGAAGCTTTCAATCGCTCGGATAAAGTGGCTATGGAGCTGAATTTATTAGATACCACAGGTTCTGCTGCAATGACGCAGATCGGAATCTATACGGATGGTACCACCTTAAAGGATCATGTGGCAAAAGAAACCTTTGAGAAAACGGTTGCGATAGCTGCTGCTTTTGGTATTCCTGAAGAACAGATCATCCTGTTCAAACCATGGATGATTTACAGTATGTTCGCATCTCTTGCCAACACGGAGTCTGGCGACCCGGAGCAGGCAATGAATGCTGCACTTCTTGGAATTGATATGAATATCACGGTCAATGCTATTTACTACGGAAAGCCGATCTTAGAGATCGAAGGATATGCTGCTCAGGCAAAGGTTTTTGACAGCTTTTCGGATGAGCTGGAGGAATACCTGTTAAATGATGTTATTGATATGATTAATCAGATCTTATCCGGTGATTATAAGGGCGGAGACGACGGCCTGAATCTTATGTTAGAGCTTTGGCGTAAAGGAGATGTGGAGACATTCCGTTTGTTAAACACATCGCAGACGGCTTCCCAGGAGTTACAGAATCTGAATATATCCGAAGAGGAAGCAAAGCTTCTCAAAGAGTTTAATGATAAGCTGATTAAGCAAAGAGATAAGAATATGGCAGATTATATTGATGATCTATTAAAATCAGAGGAGAAGTCCACTACCTTTGTTGTTGTAGGAAGCGGACACTATATCAGTGATTACAGTGTGCTGGATATTCTCCAGGAGAAAGGTTATCAGATCAACCCAATAAAATAATCAATAATTTCTGCATCTGAATTTCCAGTGATACTATCAACAAAATTAAGATGATTTAGAAAATAGAACGATAGAAATTAAGAGCTATAGACATAACAGACTGTAGCTCTTTTTTATCGTATAGGAAACCTATACGGCAAAAAACCTCCATGCGAACATAGTTCGCATTGGGATGACGCACTCAGCACGTAACGAATACTTGAAACATGTATTCGTAAGGTATTTATCTGCCTGCGGCAGAACGTGCTCGGCGCAAGAGTTTGCCAAGGTAAACTCTTTGCTACTAGAACACCTACATTCCCTGTGTTTGGCTTAGGTCATTGCTATCTATCCGATAATGTGATAGAATTCGTTGATATGGATTAATTTAGAATGTTGCTATGAGCGCTATAGGAAGCTTTCTTAACAAATTGACGAAGGTGGTTTATAAATTAGCTTTTGATACTTAAATCCACGTTAGATTACAAATGAAATCAGACTTAAGTTAAGAATACATTATGGGAAAGGGACTTTATGACGAAGATTAAAAAGCTATCAAATGGAATAACGGTTATTATGGAGGAAATGCCTTATCTACGAAGTGCTGCTTTTGGCGTATGGGTCCGGGCGGGATCCCGTAATGAAAATGCAGTGAATAATGGCATTGCCCATGTAATTGAGCATATGCTTTTTAAAGGGACGAATCATAGGGATGCGAAGCAGATCGCGGATGAAATGGCTAAAATTGGGGGAAATGTAAATGCATTTACCGGGAAGGAATGTACCTGCTATTATGCCACTACCTTAAGCGAGCATCTGCCGATTGCGATTGATATCATTGCGGATATGTTGAATAATTCATTATTTGAACAGAAAGAACTGAAAAAGGAAAAACGGGTAATTCTTGAGGAAATTGATATGTATGATGATTCACCGGAGGATCTGGTGCATGAAATGCTTCAAATGAAGATATGGAAGGATCATCCACTTGGCTATCAGATATCCGGTACCAAGAAAATTGTCCGAGCTATCAGCCGTGAGCAAATTCTGGAGTTTATCGATACCTATTATGTCGGTGAAAATATGATGATATCGGTTGCGGGTCAATTTGATGCGGTAGAAATCATGGAACGATTGGAAGAAGAGTTTGGTTCCATGCGGGCGACGAGTGAAAAATCAGGATATGACGCCGGTAAACCGGATTATCACCGTGTGATTTATAAGAAAGAGAAGGATATCGAGCAGCTGCATCTTAATATTGCATTTGACTGTATTAAACTCTATCTTGGGGGGCAGTATCAATTCCAGACTGTTCCTACAAATCAGAGATAAGAGCGGATTAACCTACAGCATATACTCCTATGGAAGCTCCTATCGGGATACAGGATTATTTCAAATCTATGCGGCAATGAATCCTACGCAGACATCAACGGTGATTAGAAAAATAGAGAAGATTATCACCGATATTCATAAGAATGGGATTACGGTGGATGAGCTTCAGATGACAAAGGAGCAGCTAAAGACGGAGATCATCTTGGGAAATGAGAGTGCAAAAAGCCGTATGAGTGCCAATGGCAAATCAATGCTGCACCGTGGAAGACTTGTCTCTACGAAGGAGCTGGTCGAGGGCATTGATGCCGTTACACTGGAAGAGGTAAAGGAGTTTGCAAACCGCTATTTGGATCTATCAAAATGCTCAATATCCTTCGTGGGTAATATGAAGGATGTAGATGAGAAAATACTATTTCCTTAAATACTTTGAGACACAAGTTACAGAGAAAAATTGAGAGTAAAAAATAGCCAGATATTTATTTAAATAAGGAAGTTTACGAACATGAAATGATTGTACTGTAAAAAAACAATAGAGGGCGGTGATATTTCGGAATGAAAAAGAAAACAAAGAGACTAATTTCATTTATTTTCATTTTTCTTGCTATTCTATACATATTCGGCGGCGGTATCGCTTCTTGGCTCATCTGTTCCAGTAACTTCAAACGAGTTGAAATACCCGATCCGGTATGGTTCAATCCCTATTATGTCTATCCAATGGTTGACTATGACAAATATCCACGTACAGAATTCACTTTTTTGTCAGGTGACAATACACTGGTCGGGTATGACTATGGGAAAGAAAACACTCGCGGACTTGTTATTATCTGCTCTGGCATGGGTGGCACAGGGGACGACTACATGGAATTTGCCATTCGTTTTATTGATGATGGCTATCGGGTAATCACCTTTAACTACACAGGTGTTGGTTCCAGCGAAGGCAAAAGCATGAGAGGACTTTATCAGTCCGAGATTGATTTGGATACCCTTCTGACCTATATCGAAGATCAAAATGAGTATGACAATCTACCCATTTATCTCATTGGGCACAGTTGGGGCGGTTTTGCTGTTTGCTCTGCAATGAACTACCAGCACAGAGTCAATGCGGTTGTAAGCATGGCAGGGTTCAATGATGGTGCGGAACTGTTCACGGAACAAGGAGTACAAATGGCAGGAGACGGGTTCTATCTGTTCTATCCGCAATTCTGGGTAATTCAAAAGGTTCAATTCGGATCGGTCATGGACAAAACAGCGGTTGATGGCATTAATAACACCAATATACCATTTTTAATAATTCAAGGCAAAGAAGACAACTTGATAACGCCAGATAAATTAGCTATTTATGCTCACAAGGACGAAATAAAAAATCCCAATGTTCAGTATGTTCTAAACGATGGAGACCATGAGGGAGTGTTCAAAAGTACGGATGCTTTTATGTATCAGGAAAAAATGAACGAAAAATTCAAGGAATTCTTCAATCGTGAAGAGGTTAAAGCGCAGATTGAAGCGGATAAAAATGCCACAATTAATCTGCGAGTTCAATGGGCAAATGAAGTCGGCTTTGACCAGATGCTATACAATCAGGTTGATGACAGGCTGTTTAAGCAAATCGAAGCCTTTTTCGATGAGGCAAAGTAAGGGGAAGAGCACTTGCTTTGATATGCCCCCTGTCAAGTCAATGTCATTAAGTTAAGTAATTAAAAGCCAGTTAATGTATCAAAAAAATGGTGAATGCAATGATAGGTGTTCACCATTTTTATGATTTAAACATACCAAAAGCAGATGACGTTATAAGCCATCTGTGCAACATGCAGATATGAAGAGTTGTTGTTAAGAAATTCTATATGCAAACCCGACAGCATTTTTAATATTTTGATATCTTTCAAATACTCTGCCAGGACGTATTGGAGACACAAATTTTTGTACAATTGTTAAAAGACTTTTTTCGGAAATTTTACCCTTGAAATACTGATAACAAAAATGTATCGCTTTAGCGAAATTGATTCTTTTATCTTTTGGATGTTCTACTTGATAAGATATTAAAGCTGCAAAATTATACATAATTAACTTTGAAAAAATTTCTTGAAGCACAAAATCTTGCTTTTTACTATGAATGCTGGCTAATCCAACATCATATTTTAATTCTTTGAATGAAGTTTCGATACCCCATCGCATTTTATATAATTCTTTCAAAACTTCAGCAGGAAATTCATTCGCAGGTAAATTTGTGAATAACGTTTCATAAGTGGTTTCTGAAACTTTAAATCGAACAATTCTAAATTTCAAATCATACATCTTGTTTTCTTTAGGCAGTAAATAATCAAACGTTGTATGAGGTTGAATCCAACGATATCTATCAGGATTTTCTTTAATCAATGCCATTGTATCTTTGGTTTTCCTCCGAGTCAGGGTGATGGTGGTTTCTTTATCGAATTCATCACTATCGGGAATTTCATATTTAATACCATAGGATTCTTTCGAACGTATAATATAATTCCAATTTTTTTCTTGAAAATGAGCAATGTTATTAAAAGATTCGTATCCTCTATCAGCTATAACAATAACACTTCCAGTTGTTTCAGATTTTTCAGTCATTGATACCAAAGCCTTATGTTCATTCATACCTTTTTTACTTTGTACTAAAGCATCAACATAAATATGTTGCATTAAATCATACATAGCATCAAGATGAAGAAGATTATATCCTTTAGTATTTTCGTCATTTTTGATATGAGAATTATCGTCATTTTTATTTTTAGGTAATCTTATATCAGATCCATCTACAGCAAGAAGACGATATCCTTTAAATAAAATCTGCTCGTCACATTGTTTAACCATTTCTCTAAAAATATATTCCATAGCTTTAGATGAAATTTTATTCCTTTGCTGAACAAAAGCAGAAACTGATGCGGTATCTTCTGTATAATTGAACCAATCATATATTTCTTTACATAAGCTATTTCCACCCATGCCAATCATCATTTTAATGATTGTTTCAAATGATAGTTTTCGATTCCTTGTAAAGTCCTTTGATGGATTTTGCAAAAAAACAGATGGATCATCTGATATAGTACTTATTATGTGTGAAAGTATTTCTTTTACTTCAGTTGGTTTCATATGCGTTCCTCCCTCGAATCTTTGGTAGTGTCAAATAACTACCTTGTTTTATTGTTCTAAACCTTGATTTTATGGGAGTTTGCAATAAAAAGAGCAATGACCTCCCTTTTTTGGTATAATGTCCTCGACGAAAACTCCAAAATACCTGAAAGGATTTCATTGC
>SVEA01000084.1 GCA_015057615.1 Lachnospiraceae bacterium
CGATTTGTTGTTTGAATTCAGGTGTAAATGTACGACGTTTTCTTGCTTGATTGTTTTGAGACATGGGGCATCATCCTTTCTTCATTAAGAATATCATATATGCCCTTAAAAATTCTGTCTAGTTAATTATAGCCGATCCATTCTGTCATATGCAAAAGCCTTGGTGGTTACCAAGGCTTTTGAAACGTGTATCATATGCACGGTGAATCTGGCTGATGTGTAACGAGAAAACCAGAAAGTAAAATATTTTATAACAGGAGTTAACTTTATTAGATTAATAAGTTGACAAAATTTCTGAAATATAACTGAAAACAAAACACTCCACAATTTGGATCTTCACCGAAACAAATGCAAGCTTTTGCTCTTTAGATTACTTTAAATAATTATCTTGAGAAATATGACTATTATTTGATTACAATCTAAACAATTAAAATTAGTAACTAAGGTTTCTTTAATTTCTGTAAAATTTTACGGATTTATATTTTTTTATCTAGATTATAAGAAGAAGATAATTGTATCCACATTTAAGTGGAACAAGCATAATGTGTAAAATATATATTATATTTTCAATTATTTATAACTATAGAGATTTTAAATATAAATTAGCATTTTTTAATTAAAGTTGATTACTAATTGTTCATCAGACATTAATTTATTATTTATTTTATATTGCAAATTGTTTGAATATGTTATAATATGGTATAATATTACACGGTTCAAAAAATATACTATATATAATAAAGAATAGGGGGATTATCATTGAATAATAATGAAGATGAATTAATCGATAATGAAGAAGATGCTTTAGAGGATATAAATAAATTATTAGGCGAACAAGTAAAAAGTGTTCTAAATGACGAAAACAAAAACAGAAAAAATAGAATGAATATTAAAAAAAGATATCTTATTTTGGCTATTGCGATAATTATACTAATAATTTTAATTCCGATAGGAAAAAAGGTTATGATACATACAGTAGGCAATTATATATATAATAAACTCGAAATTGATAATAACACTTATGATAACGATAATTCCATTGAAAAAAACAATCATGAATTGCCTGCAAATACAAATGATAATAACTATATTGTAAAAAACATTCTTTTACTGGGTGTTGAAGAATTCTATGGGGCATCAAATACGGATTCTATAATAATAGCTTCTTTGAATACCAATAAGAAAACTCTGAAATTGACATCTTTAATGAGAGATTTATATGTTGAAATTCCAGAACATGATAACAATAAGCTGAATGCAGTGTATTCTAAAGGCGGCATTAACTTACTTTATGAAACAATTGAAAATAATTTTGACATTAAAATGGATGGTTATATACTTGTTAATTTTGAAGCCTTCGAAAATATTGTGAATAATTTGAATGGGATTGAAATTACATTAACAAAAAATGAAGCAAATTACCTAAATGCCAAAAATTATATCTCAGACCCCAAAAATCGAAATGTAGTAGAAGGCACCCAAATAATGAACGGGAATCAAGTATTAGGATATTGTAGAGTGAGATATGTATCTACTGGAACAGAAAATAATGATTTTGGCAGAACCCAAAGGCATAGAATTGTCTTAAATTCTATTTTTAATAAAGTAAAAAAATTAAATGTTTTCCAATTGACTTCATTTATGAATAATGTTTTATCAGATTCTAATATAACGACTGATATTTCACAAAAAGATTTTAATAATTATCTAGAACAATTATTGGACATTTTAGGAGAAATCAAATTATATGAATATCGGATACCTTCAGATGGAACATATGAAGATCAAAAGGTTCTTATAGGTAGTAAGAAACGTGATGTTCTTATACCTAAGGATTGGAATAGTACCCGTAAGGATATTAAAGATTTTATCGATAATTAAGATTATATCGATAGTATGTCTCTTATACATGATGGATAAATTCACCACATAATTTACCTCCGTTTCTGGAGGGGCATGGTCCATTTCTTTAGTCGTTCAGATATAACCATATATATTATATGCTCAATAAATCGTATTTTATCCTTTGATTTTATTTGCAGGTTTCTGGCACATCAAAAGTAAGCCTATTTCCAATATTATTGATAGTAGGCTTACTTTATATGTGACACATTATAATCTTTTATTTAGCATATTTCTCTCTAAGCATAAATCGTAATTTCTTATTATTCCGTATATTGACAATCTGGTCAAAATGTTCTATATTAAGTACAAAACTTTCGAAATAAGTTTTATTTCAACTGAATTTTTTATAAAATTTGCGAACGCTTGAATATGATATTAAACTGCAAGCGAATTTGTGACTGGAAAAGCAAGGAGGAATTTTATGCGTAAGAAAGTAGCCATTCTCATGGGGAGTGACAGTGATCTGCCCATTGTTAAGGGAGCAATTAATACCTTAAATGATTTATCGATTCCAGTGGAGGTTCATGTATTCAGTGCACACCGGACCCCAAAGCAGGCTTGTGATTTTGCTTCGAATGCGAAAGCAGATGGATTCGGTGTTATTATCTGTGCTGCCGGTAAAGCAGCTCATCTTGCAGGTGTTATTGCGGCTCATACCACACTGCCTGTCATAGGAATTCCGATTAAGTCCTCTACCCTGGATGGTCTGGATGCTCTATTATCCACCGTGCAGATGCCAAAGGGAATACCGGTTGCCACCGTTGCAATCGACGGTGCTGATAATGCAGCTATTCTTGCAGCGCAAATATTAGGCGTTTGCGATGATGAAATCAATACTGAATTAGAAGCTATGAGAACGCAGATGACCGAAGATGTCTTAGAAAAGGATCGCAGGATTCAATTCGAAATATAAGATTTAGTGAAACAATAACCAAACAAATTCAAATAGACCATACTTCAAATAATCGGCTCTTTGCCAAGTGTTGGGGTGTGGTTCCCTTGGAACCCACTCTACAACTGGCATTAGAGCCTTTTTGATATTCTACTTATAAATATTTATTTTGGGGCACACGAAATAAACCTCCGCGTCAGTCTCTTTAAAATTTATCTAGTACAATGTAATATTCTGGTTCGAAACCTTTTGAAATTTTTGCTTCCAAATGAGTTTTGTTTAATTACTTTTATTTTGTTATTAAATCC
>SVEA01000085.1 GCA_015057615.1 Lachnospiraceae bacterium
CAGCGCAAAGCATTGCAAAAAACGCAATACTTGGATTGAAGTATGTAATGGTACGTAAGACCACAAAATACGTGATCTAAGTACTAACGGCTTCAACAGTTGCGAGCTAAAATATTTTTTCCTTTTACTTAAGTTTTTCCTTGATTTGTGCAAATTGATGAAGACTATTTGCCAGGAAAGTTTTTGACATTCATAAACAATGGAGTGATAGAATGAATTTACCGAAATTATTTGAGGACAGGATGAGAAAGCTTCTGGGGGAGGAATACGAAGCCTTCAAGGAAGTTTACTCGAAACCGCATCACAGCGGGCTGCGGGTAAATACCCTTAAGATAACCCCGGAAGAATTTGAAGCGATCTGTCCTTTTTCTATAAAACGTATTCCTTGGATTCTGAATGGATATTATTATGATTCGGATCAGCAGCCTTCCAAGCACCCGTTCTATTATGCGGGGTTGTATTATATTCAGGAGCCCAGTGCCATGACACCGGCGAGCCTTCTCCCGGTCAATAAGGGGGACCGGGTGCTGGATATCTGTGCGGCACCGGGAGGAAAAAGTACGGAGCTTGGGGCAAAACTTAAGGGAGAGGGGCTTCTGGTTTCGAATGATATCAGTAATTCCAGAGCCAAAGCACTTCTGAAAAATATTGAGCTTCTCGGAATATCCAATGCACTGGTTCTCTCGGAAACACCAAATAAGCTTGCCGAGGTATTTTCGGAGTACTTTGATAAGATTTTAGTTGATGCTCCCTGCTCCGGGGAAGGAATGTTCCGTAAGAGCCCTTCCATTATGAAGAATTGGGAGCAGTATGGAGTAGAATATTATAATAAATTACAGAAGGAGATCATTACTTTTGCCGCACGGATGTTAAAGCCAGGCGGGATGATGCTGTACTCCACCTGTACCTTTTCCCCGGAGGAGGATGAAGGAACCATATCCTATCTTCTGGAGCAGTTCCCGGAATTTCATGTGGTCAATGCAATTCCGGAGGAGGCAGTACAGAGGGAACATGGTTTATCCTATGAAGGTTTCGCCTTTGGAAGGCCGGAATGGGGAAACGGAAAGGACGAGCTGAAAAATTGTATTCGGCTGTGGCCTCATAAGCTGGAAGGGGAAGGTCATTTTATCGCGCTGCTTCGCAAGGATGGCGGCTCCGACTTGGAAAATCAAGCGGATAATTCTACAGCCGAAGAGAAGCTATCATCAGCGAAAGTACCGCTAAGGAACGCACCGTTAAAGAAGGTGACTGGAAAAAGAACATGGTCAGGGAATACAGCAGGGAATAACCAGACACCGCTTTCGGAGGAAGCAAGTGACTTTATAAATAAGCTGAATCCGAAGAGAATCGGCAAAGGAGAGATCACTGTCCGTGAGCCCTACGTCTATCTGTCACCGCAAGGGCTGCCGAATCTTAAAGGACTGCGTATTCTAAGGCAGGGACTTCTGATTGGAGAAATGAAAAAGCGGCGGTTTGAGCCTTCCCAGGCACTGGCAAGTGCCCTTTGCGCGAAGGAGTATGAGAAAATTATTTCTCTCAAAAGGGAGGATCCGAATGTCATTCGGTATCTTAAATGTGAAGCGATTGAATTTGCCGAGCAGTATGAGGACGGCTGGTATCTGATCTGTGTGGAGGATTATCCGCTTGGTTGGGGGAAGATCACAAAAAATCAGTTTAAGAATAAATATCTGCCCGGCTGGAGATGGGTATAAACGCTGTTAAAGAATGCAGACAATAAAGATAATTTGAGTGTCAAAAAAGCCAATTTATAAAATCAATTTCAATTTGCACAATTTATGCATTGATGAGTAATTTGAAACCTATTTCATTCGCAACACGCAGTTCCGCAAAGTATTGCAAAAATACTTGGATTGAAGTACGTAGTGGTACATAAGACCACAAATACGTGGTCTAAGTGTCAACGACTTCAAACAGTTGCGAATTAAAATATTGTTTCCTATTACTTAAGTTTTGCCTTGATTTGTGCAAATTGAAGAAGCCGATTTGTTAGGAAGGCTTTTATCGGGCTAATCATATGTAGTAAATGGAGCAATAGAAATTAATTTAAAAGTGAAAATAAAGTAAGTAGATACTGATTAATAGAATCAAAAAATGCAGTTAACAGGAGTGTAGCTAAGGATATGGCGGTACAATTACGATTGGATAAATTTCTTGCGGATATGGGTGTCGGGGCTCGCAGTGAGGTAAAGCAATGGATCCGAAAGGGAAGGGTTAAGGTTAATGATAGCATAGTAACAAAACCGGAGCAGAAGGTCTCTTTGGAGGATATGGTATGCTTTGATGATACCAGAATATCTTATCAGAGCGTTGTCTATTATATGCTTCATAAACCGGCAGGCGTAGTTTCTGCAACCCGGGACAAGGTTAGCAGGACCGTACTGGATTTGATTTCTGACCGGCAGCGAAAGGATCTGTTTCCGGTCGGCAGGCTGGACAAGGATACGGAAGGGCTGCTTCTCATAACCAATGACGGGGAATTGGCGCATCAGCTTCTTTCGCCGAAGAAGCATGTCGATAAGGTCTATTATGCGAAGGTCAGCGGAAGAGTAACCGAAGAAGATGCGAAAGCCTTCCGGGAAGGTGTTCGTATCGAGGAGGATTACTGTACCCTGCCGGCTAAGCTTACGATACTGGCTTCCGATGCTATTTCTGAAATTGAACTTACCATACAGGAGGGCAAGTTCCATCAGGTGAAGCGAATGTTTGAAGCCGTCGGTAAGGAAGTGATCTATCTGAAACGTTTGTCCATGGGGAGCCTGGTTTTAGACGAAAAGCTGAAACCAGGCGAATACCGCGAGCTGACAAAGGAGGAGATCGTACTTTTAAAAAGCGCAAGATAGACTAAAAAGATACGGAGCATTCACTTTCAGATGAACCCGTTTGCACCGATAAGAGAACATAAAGAGGATAAGGAGACAATGATGTTAAAAGACATAGATGCAGTGATATTTGATATGGATGGAACTTTGATTGATTCGATGTGGATGTGGGAGAGCCTTGATGTTGAATATCTTAAGAAACATGGTATTTCGATGCCTGCGGATCTGCAGAAAGAGATAGAAGGAATGAGTTTTAGCGAAACGGCGGATTATTTTAAGCAGCGTTTTGAACTTTCAGCCAGCATAGAGCAGATTAAAGAGGAATGGAATCAGATGGCATGGGAGAAGTATAATTCGGAGGTTCCTCTAAAGGAAGGGGCTCTTGCCTTGCTAAAACATCTGAAGCAGCATAATATAAAAGCGGGGATAGCAACGAGCAATTCCAGGGAATTAGCTGATCTGGTTTTAAAAAAGCTCAAAATTACAGAATATTTTGATTCCATTCGAACCTCCTGTGAGGTGGAGAAAGGTAAGCCCGCTCCGGATGTCTACCTACTGGTAGCAAAGGACCTACATGTTTCTTCGGAAAGGTGTCTGGTTTTTGAGGATGTGGTACAGGGGATCATGGCGGGAAAGAATGCCGGTATGAAGGTCTGTGCGGTATACGACAAGTTTTCAGAGAAGGATGATGCCATCAAGAAGGAGCTGGCGGATTATTATATCGATTCGATGACGGAGGTTTTATCCGGACGGTAATTTGGCATACCTTTTTGCTTACTGATTTGAGCTGCTGATGGCAGAATGGAGAGCATGATGAGACAATTTATAGTACAACAGAATGAGGCAGGGCAGCGCTTTGATAAGCTGTTGCTTAAAATTTTAAATAAAGCGCCCAAAAGCTTTATCTATAAAATGCTGCGCAAAAAGAATATTGTATTGAACGGGAAGAAAGCGGATGGTTCGGAAAGACTTGCGGTGAACGATGAAATCAAGCTTTTCCTATCCGATGCAACGATCGAGCAATTTCAGGAAGCAGTGGACCCGGTTAAAACCGATTATCATTTGGATATTATTTATGAGGATTCCCATCTTCTTATGATCAATAAACCCTATGGTGTATTATCCCAGAAGGCAGAGAAAGACGATATTTCCCTTGTGGAATATATCATTTCCTATCTATTGTCTTCCAAGCAGCTAACGAAGGAACAGCTCGTCAGCTTTCGACCCGGTATCTGCAACCGGCTGGACAGGAATACCAGCGGTCTTATTCTTGCTGGCAAATCCCTGCTTGGATTACAGGAGATGGCAAGGCTGTTAAAGTACCGTGATGTGGACAAATACTATCTCTGCATCGTTAAGGGGAAAGTGAAGGAAAGGCAGCGAATCGAGGGCTATTTAGAAAAGGATACGGGGAAAAATACGGTGATTATCCAGCAGGAGCAACCGGGGAATTCAGATTATATCTGTACGGAGTACGAACCGCTTGCCTATTCGTCTGTAAATAATAGCAGAGGGGTCAAGGGCAGCTATACGTTACTCCAGGTGAAATTAATTACCGGCCGTTCCCATCAGATTCGCGCGCATCTGGCGAGCATCGGTTACCCTATCGTAGGAGATTTTAAATATGGCGAGCAAAAGACGAATCTTTTTTTTAAGTCGACCTACGGTCTTTCTCATCAATTGCTACATTCCTACCGTATGGTATTTCCTGTAATTGAGGGTGAGCTATCCTATTTATCGGGAAAGGAATTTAAGGCAGAACCGCCGGAGATATTTGATAAGATGAAAGAGGATTTATTTACAGCAAGATGAACTGGAGATCCGGTTCGTCTTGTTTTCATAATCAGAGGTGTCAAAAGCAGTCAATAGAATCAACTTCATCAATTTGCACAGTGTATGTGTTGACAAGTAATATGAAACATATTTCATTCGCAGCACATTGTTTCCAAAGTGCTGCATAAAACGCAGCGCCAAGCATTGCTAAAAACGCAATACTTGGATTAAAGTACGTAATGGTACATAAGACCACAAAATACGTGATCTAAGTACCAACGACTTCAAACAGTTGCGTAGCAAAATATGGTTTCCTATTACTTAAGTTTTACCTGCTTTATGTAAACTAATGAAGACTATTTGTTAAGAAGGCTTTTGACACTCATAGCAATCAGAATAAATAAAATTTTAGTTCTACAGTGACAGAAGGAGGGCAATCTATGGCATCATGGAAATCCAGAGGGCTTAGGGGATCCATGCTGGAGGAAATGATTAACTTAACCAATATGAAGTACCGGGAGAATGGATTGGCATTGATTCAGAAAGTTCCGACACCGATCACTCCGATTGAAATAGATAAGGAAACAAGGCATATTACACTTGCCTATTTCGAGAAAAAGAGTACGGTTGATTACATAGGTGTCGTACAAGGGATTCCGGTTTGTTTTGATGCAAAGGAATGTGCGGTTGACACGTTTAATATAAACAATATTCATGAGCACCAGGTAGTGTTTATGAAGGAATTTGAAGAGCAGTGCGGTATCGCATTTCTTCTCATTTATTTTAAAAAGAGGGATGTTTACTATTATCTTACCTTTGAACGGCTGATGGAATTCTGGGAACGTTCCATACAGGGCAAAAGGAAGAGCTTCCGCTATGATGAGCTGGATTTATCCTACGAAATTCCAGTGCAGAACAGTGTTTGCATCCATTATCTGGAGATCTTGAAGAGGGATTTGGAGCAAAGGGAAACTACTTGACATTAATTTGGGAATCCACTATAATTGAAAATTAAATTAGTATGGTAGAGAATTAGCACTGTACCATAGGAAAGTGTCAGGAATGGAAAGGCAGGTGCTGTCAGGATGGATAAATTACTTCATACACCGGAGGGGGTCCGGGATATCTATAATTCGGAATGCGCAGCGAAACGGACACTGCAAAGGAAGCTGCATAAAGTTTTAGAGACCTTTGGATTTCGCGATATTCAGACGCCTACATTTGAATATTTTGATATCTTTTGCCAGGAACGAGGTACCATTGCATCAAAAGATATGTATAAATTCTTTGACCGGGAAGGGAATACCCTGGTTCTAAGACCAGATATTACTCCTTCCATTGCCCGTTGCGCGGCAAAATATTATAAGGATGAGAGCGGTCCGATTCGCCTTTGCTATATCGGTAATACCTTTATCAATAATTCGGATTATCAGGGGAAATTAAAAGAGGTTACGCAGCTTGGCGCAGAGCTTATGAATGACGATAGTATAGAGGCAGATGCGGAAATGCTTGCCTTAACGGTGGAGTGTCTTCTAAAATCGGGTTTAACAGAGTTTCAGTTAGAGATCGGGTATGCGGATTTCTTCCGTGCCTTGGTTGAAGAAGCTGGATTAGTGGAAGAGGAAGTAATAAAGCTTAAGGATCTTATACAGAAGAAGAATATGTTTGGCGTTGAGGAAATCATACGAACCAAGGAGATAAATGACGAGCTGAAGGATATCTTACTGAAGCTGCCGGAGCTGTTCGGTTCCTTGGAAATTCTAACCCTTGCGAAGAAATCTACCGATAATCCCCGAGCCTTACAGGCAATTAAGCGATTGGAGCAGATTTACCTGCTTCTCACCGAATACGGATATGAAAAGTATATCTCCTTTGATCTTGGGATGCTTAGTAAATACAATTATTATACTGGAATCATTTTTAAGGCTTATACCTACCAGACGGGCGAGGCAGTCGCAACCGGCGGCCGTTATGATACTCTGGTGGGGCAGTTTGGAAAAGATACTCCGGCGATTGGGCTTGCAATTGTAATCGATCAGCTTATGCTTGCCCTAGCAAGGCAGAAGCTGCTGGAGAAGCCGAAGGCACAGGACACGCTGATTCTATATCAGTTGTGCTGCCGGAAGCAGGCGATTGCCTTAGCAGGTCATTTTCGTAAGGAGGGCATGAATATCATTCTACAGAAGTCGAATGATGAAATTCCCTTAGAGGATTATCTTTCCTATCTAAAGCGTATGGAGATCGGCGGTATGCTGTATATGAAAAAGGATAATGAGATCCAGGTAATCAATGCCGCTACCGGTTCGATGCAGGAAGTATCCATGAAGGAACTGATGGGTAGATAAAATTGATTTGAGAGTCATAAACCGATTTATAAAACTAGTTTCCTATTACTTAAGTTTTTCCTTGAGCTCCGGCTTGGGAAGAAAGGACGGCGTAAATGCGGTATATTACGATAGCGCTTGCGAAAGGAAGGCTGGCGCACAGTACGATAGAGCTGCTGGAGAAGATCGGAATTTCCTGCGAAGAAATAAAAGATAAATCCTCCAGAAAATTGATCTTTGTGAATGAAGAGCTCAAGCTGAAATTCTTTCTTGCGAAGGCAAATGATGTTCCTACTTATATAGAATATGGAGCGGCGGATATCGGCATTGTCGGAAAGGATACGATTCTTGAAGAGGGCAGAAAGATGTACGAGGTGCTGGACTTAGGGCTCGGGAAATGCAGGATGTGTGTCGCCGGCCCCGCCTCTGCTGGGGAATACTTAAGGCATGGAGAGCTGATCCGTGTAGCTACCAAATATCCGAACATTGCAAAGGATTATTTTTATAACAAGAAGTATCAAACCGTTGAAATTATAAAACTAAACGGTTCGATCGAACTGGCACCGATTGTAGGGCTTTCCGAGGTCATCGTAGATATTGTGGAGACCGGATCGACGCTTCGGGAAAACGGTTTGGAGGTACTGGAGGAAATTGCGGATCTTTCCGCCCGAATGGTAGTCAATGAAGTCAGCATGAAGATGGAACACGAACGCATTAATAAAATAATTGCGGATTTAAAGCAAGTTTTACAAGACCAAAGGGAACAGATTGATCGAAAGGAATGAAGAGAAGATGCGTAGTTTAATACTGAATGCGGAAACAAAGAAGAACCTATTGGAAGATCTGTTGAAACGGAGTCCGAATCAATACGCTTCCTATGAAAAAGTTGTGGCGGAGATTCTTCGGGAGGTGAAGGAGAAGGGGGATGCAGCGCTCTTTGCCTATACGGAGAAATTTGACAAGGCGGTAATTAATAAGGAAAATATCCTTGTTACAGAGGAAGAGATTCAGGAAGCATACCGCGAGGTGGATGAATCCCTGCTTGCGGTTATCAAAAAGGCAAAGGAGAAGATCAAAGCTTATCATGCAAAGCAAAAGATCTATGGCTGGTTTGACACATCTGAGGATGGGGCGATTCTGGGGCAGAAGGTTACGGCAATTGCCTCTGCCGGTGTCTATGTTCCGGGAGGGAAAGCGGCTTATCCTTCCTCCGTTCTTATGAATGTCCTCCCAGCTAAGGTTGCGGGAGTAAAACGAATTGTGATGGTAACGCCTCCGGATAAGAATGGTAAGATATATGCCGGAACATTAGTGGCAGCGAGGGAAGCAGGTGTTACCGAGATCTATAAGGTGGGCGGAGCCCAGGCAATTGCAGCACTTGCTTACGGTACGGGAAGTGTTCCCAAGGTGGATAAGATTGTCGGACCAGGCAACATCTATGTGGCGCTGGCTAAGAAGGCGGTCTATGGCCATGTCAGCATCGATTCTATTGCAGGTCCGAGCGAGATCCTTGTTCTCGCAGATGAGACTGCGAATCCCAGATATGTCGCAGCGGATCTTTTATCGCAGGCAGAGCATGATGAATTAGCTTCTGCGATTCTGATCACCACAAGTAAGGAGCTTGCCGAAGAAGTATCCAAAGAGGTGGATCAATTTGTAAGCCGGCTCTCCCGAAAGGAAATTCTGCAAAAGTCCTTGGATAACTACGGCTATATTTTGATTGCGGAAACGATGGAGGATGCTATTGATGCGGCGAACGAAATCGCCTCGGAGCACTTAGAGATTATGACGAAGGATCCGTTTACAGTGATGACAAAGATCACGAATGCTGGTGCGATCTTTCTTGGGGAATACAGCAGTGAACCCCTAGGAGATTATATGGCTGGACCGAATCATGTTCTTCCGACCAACGGTACGGCGAAATTCTTTTCCCCGCTTAGTGTGGATGACTTTGTTAAGAAGTCCAGTATCATTTCCTATTCCAGGGAAGCCTTGGAACCGATCTATCCGGATATTGTCAAATTTGCCAATGCAGAAGGATTGACGGCGCATGCAAATTCCATAACAGTTCGATTTGAATAAAAGTTTTGACATTTATTTCACTTTTTGTGTATAATTGATATTATAAATAGTATAAATGGATTTTGATTTTTATCATGAAAGAATGATTTAAATGTCATAAGCAGATTTACAAAACTAACTTCATCAATTTGCACAATTTATGCATTGTTAAGTAATTGAAAACATATTTCATTCGCAACACATTGTTATCAAAGCATTGCAAAGAACGCAATACTTGGGTTGATTTGTGCAAATCGACGAAGCCGATTTGTTAGGATAGCTTTTGACACTCAAATCATATCATAAATGGTATAAATAGATTCTGATTTTATTATGAAAGAATGAGCAGAAGATTTTATCGAAAGGATGGTGCCTGTGAACAATAGGAGTGCAGTGATCCGGCGTAACACGAAGGAAACGGAGATTACTTTGGAATTTACCCTGGATGGTACTGGGAAAGCTAAGATCGAAACAGGAATCGGTTTCTTTGACCATATGCTGGACAGCTTTTGCCGGCATGGCTTTTTTGACATGAAATTAACGGTTCAGGGGGATCTGCATGTGGATTCCCACCATACCATAGAGGATACCGGTATTGTTCTCGGACAGGCAATAAAAAGCGCGTTAGGGGACAAGCAGGGGATTTCCCGCTATGGTTCTTTCCTGCTTCCCATGGATGAAACACTCGTACTATGCGCCATTGATTTATCCGGCCGCCCTTATCTTGGGTTTGATGAGGAATATACCGTAGATAGAATCGGATCGATGGATACTGAGCTTGTGAGGGAGTTTTTCTATGCGATTTCTTATACCGCAGGGATGAATTTACATATCAAAAAAATCAACGGAGTAAATAACCATCATATCGCTGAGGCGACCTTTAAAGCATTTGCAAAAGCGCTAGACGCAGCATGCAGTATCGATCAGAGAGTTCAGGGCGTTCTCTCTGCCAAAGGAACAATGGATTAATTTTATACGAATGATTTGAGTCAAAAGCCAATGTATAAAATCAACTTCCTCAATTTGCACAATTTATGTGTTGACAAGTAGTAATAGAAAACATATTTTATTCACAACACGTTATTCTCAAAGCACTGCATAAAACGCAGTACTTAGATTGAAGTACGTAGTGGTACATAAGATCACAAAATACATGATCTAAGTACCAACGACTTCAAACAGTTGCTCATTAAAATATTGCTTTCTATTACATGAATTTTTCCTTGCTTGTGCAAGTTGAGGAAGACGATCTGTTTGGAAAGCTTTTGATTCATATCACGGATGGACAGTCAAATTTAACTTGCAGATATGCGATTAAGAAAGGCTTGGTTAATATGAGATTATTTCCTGCAATTGATATCAAAAACGGGCAGTGCGTCAGATTACGACAGGGGAATTTTGAGGATCCCCATGTTTATTCGGATACACCGTTAAATGTGGCAAAGCAATGGGAGGCAAACGGCGCTTCCTATATCCATATCGTTGATCTTGACGGTGCCTTAGTCGGGTACTCGGTCAATGATGAGGTAATCAAGCAGATTGTATCTGAGATCAATCTGCCGATTCAGGTAGGCGGCGGGATTCGTACCATTAAAGAAATCGACAACAAACTATCTTTAGGAATAGACCGGGTTATTATCGGCACAAA
>SVEA01000010.1 GCA_015057615.1 Lachnospiraceae bacterium
GGTACCAGATGATTATTTCAATATAGAAGACTATAACCGTATTAAAAATAACATTCAGTGGATAAAGGACTTTTCTACTAATCTGTACAAAGATTATGAAATAATTGATATGGGATCTGATGCTACATATGATGGTCTTCCCTATGCCGACCTAATAAATAATCTTGAAACAAATTTAGAAACGATAGCCAGTAAAACGATACCGGCTGCCTTTACTGGAGTTACCGTGCAATTTGGCGAAAATGGAAATTTCATTGATTGCTTAGAGCTTAACAGGCTTGAGACTATATGCAAAAACTTGCATGATTTATTAGATGGGCAGTTTCACGGCCGGCCAAAATTATCATTTAGGCTTAATATGAAAGGAGTGATTTAGATGGCTTTAAAGACAGATTACAAAGACGATATATTTACCGGTGCAAGAAAATATCAGATGGTCAATAATTCTGATGGAACAGTCTCCTTTGTCGACGCAACGGATTATACGCAAGAAGGAGATTACCTCGGATCCCAGGAAGTAAATGCAATAACAACAGAAGTAAATAGAATTCCTTGTTTTAAGAAAGCAGAAGGTAATGGTACGGCAATTGTTCTTACTGACATTGAATTGATTGACGGGTTTTCTATAACATTTATCGCATCGGCAGCCAATAATGGAGCTGCAACAACTGTAAACAGTAAGCAATTATATAAGCCTGGCACAACTACAAGTCCAAAGCTTATAGCAGGCAAAGCATATACGGTTTGGTATGATGCATCCGGTAATTGTTTTTTCTTGAAAGCTAGTGCAGAGGGAACAGCCAGTGTTGGTAATGTACTAGCAGGAAAAACCTTTTCTAATGATGATGACACTGGCATTACAGGGACTATGCCAAACCGTGGTCCTGAAACATCGGAAACTGTAAATCTCACATCAAACAATCAGGAGTATACCATATCAAAAGGCTTCCATTCCGGATTAAGAAAAATAAAAGCTGCTATTTCGGGCTTGGTTGCCAGCGTTATCAAAGCTGGTACAAACGTTGGAGGAGTTACTGGTACATTTACTTCTGATGCAACAGCTGTAGCAGGGGAAATACTGCAAGGTAAAACAGCTTATGTAAAGGGGAATAAAGCAACAGGCACCATGGCTAATAGAGGGGCAGTATCACAGAGTTTACATATCAACGGCAGCTATACTATCCCAGCCGGATACCACAATGGCAGTGGTAAAGTCACACAATCAATCCCTACAAAGGCAGCTCAGACATATACCCCTAGCACAGCAAATCAGACGATAGCAGCGGGACAGTACTTAAATGGAGCACAGACAATTAAAGGGGATGCTAACTTAGTACCAGGTAATATCCTGCAGGGCAAAAGCATCTTCGGGGTTGCAGGAAACATGCAATCTGCAAAGTATGCTACTGGTATCGCTAACTCCGGAAATGACTACATACACATTTACTATCAAGACGGTGCTAATAGTTCAACAGCATATGGTGTAACAGTCACAGGACTTACTTTCAAACCAAAAGCAATTTTTGTTGGCTTAGTAGCCAACATGTATGACAGTGTAACAACTTATGTTGAGCACCCAATAAAGGATGATTATACGGTGTTTTGGCATTACTTTGAACGTTGGTATCTTGTAAAAGCAAATCCGGGTGATTACAATGGTGTCTACATAAATGGAACTGGATTTTGTCTACCGGTAGGTCCGTCATCAAACCAGCCATATGAATGGCACGCATGGGGTTAAAAGAGAAAGGAGGAAAAATCTATGCAAACATTAATAATCTATGATGCAACAGGTTACATAATTAGCCAAATGAGCGGTGATGTCCGGGAGCCAGTAGGGATACCATTCCTCTGGATTGAGATACCTGAGGGAAAACGTGTAGTCAGTGTCGATCCAGAAACAGGCACACCGGTGTATGAGGATTTACCGGTACCTGAAATTCAGCAACTTAAGGATCAAATTGATGCTTTAAACATCGCAATGGCACAAATGCTCGGTATGTGAGAAAGGAGGACAACGAATGCCGATTTGGAAGAAATTGATCTTTGTAAATGCAATTAAGGCTAGGGTAGAGCAGGAAAGCAGAACAGCAAAGGATATTATCAAGGACTATACAAGGCTGACCGAAGCCGAAAAGACAGAGATCCTAGCTGAAATTAAATAGTTACACAATAATGTAAGCACCGAATAGGTGCATTTTTTATGCGAGAAAGAAGGTAATTGAATGGAAAAAGCAAACATTTTAAAGACTACGATTGTATGCATTATCGGTGCTGTCGGTAGTTTTGTAGCAAATCTTTTCGGGGGATGGACAAGCGATTTGGAAACACTAATGATCATGATGGGAATTGATTTTGCTATGGGTTTACTTATAGCTGCAATCTGGAAGAAATCAGAGAAATCAAAGACCGGTGCATTAAGCTCCTGGTCTGCATGGAAAGGATTATGCCGAAAGGGAGTCTCTCTCCTATTTGTATTAATTGCACACCGGCTGGATCTTGCACTGGGAGTTAACTATATCAGGACTGCCGTAATCATAGGCTTTATCATCAATGAATTAATATCAATTACAGAGAATGCCGGTATTATGGGAGTACCAATCCCGGGTGTGATTACAAAGGCTATAGATATGCTTAAACAGCGATCGGAGGGTGATAGTAATGGCAATTAAAATTAATGTTGATGCTGGTCATGGCAGCAAAACCGCCGGAAAACGCACTCCACCCATGGCACAGGCAATTGATATTAACGGAGACAGTAATAGCATTATTAAAAAGGGCGAGCAATACCGGGAGCATTATGCGAATGTCGGTGTTGCTAATTTTTTAGTCCGGGAACTAGAGCGTTGTGGATTTAATACCATGCGTACCGGTTGGAATGATGATAACGCTTATGATGATCCGGATCAAGCTCTTTCGGATCGTCAAAGAGCAATTGCCAAAGCCGGTTGTGATTATAGCATTAGTATTCATTATAATGCCTTCGGTGATGGGAAGACTTTTAACAGCGCGGAGGGTGTCGGGATTTACATACACAACAAATATGCCGGACAAAGTAAAAGGCTGGCCGAAACGGTCCTGAAGCATCTGGCCGGAGGAACCAAGCAGAAGAACAGAGGGGTTACGCCTGCAAGGCTGGCAATGTGTAATTGTAACAACATGGACGTTAAGGCAGCCATCCTCTGTGAACTGGCATTTATGACAAATCTGAGAGAAGCTACGGAGCTGATGACTAATGAGGCTTTCTGGGAAGAATGTGCACAGGAGATATGCCAGGGAGTATGTGAATATACTGGTATTAAGTATATACCGAAAGATTACATACCGGAGAAAGCGATCACACCGGAATCCGATCCAAGAGATATCAAGTGGGCGCAGGAAAAGCTTAATGCTGTACTACCGGATTGGTACCCGAGGTTAAAGGTAGATGGTGATTACGGCTCCAAGACACGAATTGCTACACTGATTTACTGGGATCAGTTGGGCTGGGGGAAGCATCTTAAGGATGATGGGACCAGGATGGGCAAGAGTACGAGGGAGGCACTTGCTGCAGGCAGGAGGGAATAAAAAGAAAGCCCCGGTCGTTATTGACCGGGGTATATAGATGATTTTTTATTTAGTTGCCACAAACACTATTTCTTTTCCTGACCAAAAGTCTGGAGTAAAATTAATTTCTAATTCAGCCCAGTCTACGGGTATCTCATATCCTATAACACCGTTCATCTTCTTCCCAGCTGCGATTGATCCGTCTAGTTGGCTTTTGCCCTCATTCTCCAAGAGTGCGCCAATACTTTGATTAATTGAATAACTATCGCAGTATGCTTCAAAACTTATTATTGAGCTAACAGTGATCTCTTTATTCGAATTATTTTCTATTTCAAACTCGCACAGGGCAAAAACCTTTCCATCGGCAGGTTTGTTAAAATCACTTCCTTCGGATTCGCTTACACTCACAAGAGTAACTTGGACATCTTTAAGTTCTGCAGTTTCTCCGACTGCGAATGTGGTTTTTTCGGGGACAGGTGTCGGAGTAGCCGTAGGCTTCTCGGCGGGATCCGTATTATTGGTTCCAGCATTACTTGATGTTTCTGCCGGCTTTGGATCATCATCCCCTCCCGATGCTGCAGCACCTATTATGCCAATTACGACGATACCAATAATAATAAATTTTAAAATTCCAGTCTGTTTTTTCTTGCAATTCGGACACACTTTCGCTTTCTTGTCAATCTCTGTTTTACAGTGCTTACATAATTTTGTTTCTGACATTTCATTTCCTCCATTTTGTAAAATAATATTATATTATGTATTATATACCATATATAGGTAAAAAACTAGATGTTTTATGCGAAACTGCCCTGCGCATCCATGTTGGGAGTAGGGCATAAAATTGTAGCATATATTATAAAAAATAGGCTGAAATTCAAAGAAATAATACGTGTTGGTGTTAGTCAAATGTTAGTCAGCAAAAATTAAGACAGTGTAATATCAATGGTCTAAATCATTAAGAACCTGACTCTTAATCAGGTTGTCCAGGGTTCGAGACCCTGGAGGCGCATTATAAAAGGTCTTAATTTGCAGACATAGGAGCTGTGGGTTAGGGCTTTTTTCTTGCGTAAAAACAAAATATTACAAAGATAAGAATAACCATTGTATTCCATATAGGGTCATGCTAGTCTGTAGATAAATATAAAGTCGTAAAATAATACGTAAGATATGACTTATGACACTCATACCAGGCAATCTTAAGAAAATTAATAAGCTCGCAGTAATAAAAGGAGGAAGTATGGAAGCTGCTTTAAGGAAAATTGATGAAGTAATCGAAAAGGGCAGATATAAGGATAACTGGGATTCTCTATCCCAGTATAGAATTCCGAAGTGGTACCAGGAATTAAAATTTGGAATCTTCATTCATTGGGGAATCTATTCCGTACCGGCATTTGCAAATGAATGGTATTCCAGAAATATGTATATTCAAGGTACTCCGGAATTTGAACATCATGTTAAAACCTATGGATTACATAAGGACTTTGGCTACAAAGATTTTATCCCCATGTTCAAGGCAGAAAAATTTGATCCGGAAGAATGGGCGGAACTTTTTAAAGAAGCGGGTGCAAGATATGTACTTCCGGTGGCAGAGCATCATGATGGCTTTCAAATGTATGCGAGTGATATTTCCCATTGGAATGCCGCCAAGATGGGACCAAAGAGGAATGTATTGGGGGAATTAAAAAAAGCGGTAGAAGGGAAGGATATGGTTTTTGGTACATCTTCCCACAGAGTGGAACACTGGTTTTTCATGGGACATGGACGCGAATTTAACAGTGATATTAAGGAGCCTATGAAACGGGGCGATTTCTACTGGCCGGCACAGAAGGAACCGGATCATCATGATTTATATTCTCCTGCACCCAGCGAAGAATTTCTGCAGGACTGGCTGGTAAGATGCTGCGAAATCGTAGACCGTTATAGGCCTGGTATTATTTATTTTGATTGGTGGATCGAACATAGTGCGGTAAAGCCCTATCTGAAAAAGTTTGCCGCTTATTATTATAACCGTGCAGAGGAATGGGGTAAGGAAGTAGTAATTAATTATAAGCATGATGCTTTCCAATTTGGATGTGCCGTGGTAGATATCGAAAGAGGGCAGTTTGCCCAAGCGAAACCTTACTACTGGCAGACGGATACGGCAGTAGCCAGAAATTCCTGGTGCTACACCGCTAATAATGAATATAAGAGTGCAAATGAAATTATCTGTCAACTGATTGATATTGTAAGTAAAAATGGAACCTTACTGCTTAATATCGGACCGAAAAGTGATGGAATGATCCCGAAGGAAGATAAAGAGATTCTTCAAACCATTGGTAAATGGTTAAAAATCAACGGAGAAGCGATTTATGGCAGTAGAGTATGGAGACAATCCGGGGAAGGGCCGACCCTTGTTACGGAAGGCCAGTTTTCCGACGGCAGTGAAAAGGAATTTACCAGCCGGGATATGCGTTTTACTATAAATGGAAGTTACCTCTATGCAGCGGTATTAAAATGGCCGAAGGATGGACATATATCTATAGAGTCTTTAGGTGAGAGAGACGCTTCAAAACTGCCTCTATTCCATGGTATTATAAGAGAGGTTTCTGTACTAGGTTTTTCGGATGCTGCAATTAACTGGAATCGAACACAGGAGGCTCTTGAAATCAATACAAGCGGTATTCGTTCCGAATATCCGGTGGTATTTAAGATTAAGATCGAGTAAATAGAAAGCTGGA